>DATHLW010000028.1:0-10562 GCA_035487675.1 Mucilaginibacter sp.
TATTGCAGCACTGTTTGCCAGGCATCATTATTATTTGCCTGAAAAACGCTTGCTTCGGGATCGGTAAGAAATTGATCCAATGCTCCTGGTTGTAATTGAAATGATGGCCCAAAAAGCCATTGCAACAGCCCCTTCATTATCTCTTCTCTCTCCATTCGGCGTAGTGTGAGCGCATCAAACTCCGCTAATTCCTTTTGAAGTTGCGCGATATTGTCATTGATTTTGTTGACACCTGCTTGATAACTTGCCTGATCAGCGTCTCTTAGTTGCCCCCAAACCTTCGCCCGCCATGTAGCAAGCGTTTCAGTTGTAGGTGATGCCTGAACTTTTAGTATCCAACCTCCGGTTCCAACATTAAAATGACTTATCAGTATAGCTACGGTTCCAGTTCTGCCGACAATGCTGTTGGTCGTTAAAGTTACACCTACAACCGCATCGCTTGTGGGGTTGCCATTATTGTCAACAAACTGGCCACCTCCATCGATCGGAGTAGAGCCAGGATCGTGAGCTTCACCTGCGACTTCCAGTTGCATTGCATTTCCTACCCACTGTAGCCTCGCCCAAAATTCACCCCCCGTTACTTCATACCCTTCTGGAATTTGTAATTGCACAGGCACTGACAAATATTTATTAGCCGAATTTTCTAGAGTTCCTGTTTGCATTGTCTCAAATGGGTCTGATGGAGGAGGATCAATAGAAACACCAAACTGTTGCTCGTAATCTGCCCAATTAGTAACTGTTATATCACTAAGTTTAACAGCAAATACGTGGTCTGCGGCAGCGGTAAGTTTGAGCACAAATAATTGACCCAACTTAAATGCTAAAGCGTTACCTGGATTAGGTAAAACTATATCGTAAGTCATTCTAAGGCCATATCGAATTAAATTGACCTTCCATTTACGCATAAGCTGATAATAATCTACGCGAATGGCGTTATTTGTAGGATTAGTCAGCACCTGGACAGCTAAATCTTCTGTACCTGCAACTGATGATACTCTAAAACTTGTTCGGTGATCCTTACGAGTGCGCGCCGAAGCAGTTCTGGTTACAGCAACAGAATGGGCAAGACTATCCTTTACCGATTTGAAATCATCGGAATGTGTATTATAATCGATGCCAGTACTTGCGGTTACAGAAAACCCGGATCCTGAATAGCTGGCTGATACGTTGCCGTTCACATCAAGCGATGATTGCTGCCTTGACTCATTTGTCGTGGCCTGGGCAATATCAGTTTTTTCCGCGACACCTTCTTCGCTGAACCCGGTAAAAGAATCTGAAACAATATTTTCAAATGTTTGTGTGGTTGTACTCCATTCTCTATGGCTTATATTGACCGTTTCCTGTGGCGTCAGAGGAACTGAATGAACTAATTCCCCATGCTCTATGCCAACAGGTGTCATTTCAATTCTTTCAAGATGCAACCTCCCCACCGGCTCAACCTTAAAACGGTCTAAAAATCCGTTTACAACATCCAGAGAAGATGAGGCTGCACTTGCAGCATTGTCTGTAAAAGCAATTGCAGCCGCTGGTGCAGCTATCTGTTGCGGGGTTAAAGTTTGCAGATGCGTGGTCATTAAATTCTGTAATTTCAGCAAAGAGGGATCTGCTTTTTTAGCTGCCCAATTCATTATTGCCATTTGATTGGGTATTGCCTTTGGGAAGGCTTTTTTAAAAGCACCTGTTATTTGCTGAATATGATTATTAGCAACATCAGCAATATTCTGTCTTTCACTTGCAACTGCCTGACCAAAAATATTTAGTTGCTCAGGTGATACATATTGTAAAAGGGGGGCGTAAGTAGTTGTTGCTAATGATGACACATTAGTGGCAAGCTTTCGAACGACATCGAGCAATTGAATTGTTTTTTTTTGAAAAGGATTGTTTGGCGCTTTGCTTAGGTCAATATTTAACCCCTGAACTGCTTTGTTTTGTGCCAGATTGTCCAATTCTGCTGGTTGTAGGTTCAATTGACGAATCATCGCGACCTTTTCAACAACCCGAGATGTGCTAGCTGGTATACCATTTGATGATTTGGTGGGGACATAGGTAGCCTTTAATGTCGACCGCTGTGAGTTTGTGAGATTCGCCATAAGAACATTATTAATGTTGGTGCTTTACAGTAAAAATTTAATAGGAGTTTTTATTTAAGTAAACCATTAAGAAATTTTTCTTAAATTATTACTTAATTATCTTTTGGGAACAGGTATCACTAAACAGTGTAATTATAAATGCAGTAAAAGGAAATAGTAGCTAAAATAAAAAATACTTATTTACTAGAAGATGGTATAACTAATTGAAATATAATAATTAAAAAGATTTTTGAAGGTAATTAAAAATCAATTGAAGAAATATAAATGCAATTGTACGTGGATGTGGCCCAGCCTATTGAATATAGGCTAAATGCACCATCAGGCACGGAAAATTAACTTGTTTAAATGTAATGAACAAAAGTCTAATAATCAATCGTTTAAACACCTGAATTTACACCGTTTTTTCACGGTGTTGTTTGGGGTGTTTTAAGTCCTACAACTATCAGAAATTTCTGACTTCGGACGAGACAAGTTACCCCTTCAGCATCCCGAGCCCCACGCCGGACCCGCATAAACCAATAAATTATTGCGAAATAATTTTACCTGTCGATCAAATATTCTTCACCATCCAAAATTCATCCGAATAGTCATCTTTAAAGGGTTTCAGATGGTGTTGATTTAGATAAGCACCCACGCTCACCAGTGTTACGATTGGAAATTCAGCCTCAAAAAGGGCCTCTAACTACCGGTCCAATTCCTGTATACTTTCTGCGCTGATTAAGCCCGTTAGTCCGGGATTATAAATTAGGACTAACGGGAAAGGAGACCAACTATGGATAATGATTATGTGAATTGCTCTATGATCGATTGTACTTGCCGGTGATGCCGCTGAATGTGAGAGCGAAGAAACTCCAACCGCTGTTGAAAATCCATGGCTCCCGATATCGGGTGCGGATGCGCTTGCAGCCGCAGTTCATCATCCGCTAAATCATTCCCAAAACCCTTCAACACCTGCTGAAGGCTTAGTAAAGAAGACTTCCAGAATGCAAGTATTTGAAATAGAACTCCGCATTGCGGGGACAGAAAAATTTAGGAAGATTATTCGAAAGCCTTTAGATGGGAATTTGAAGCCTTTTTTATCTTTGATGTAATATATCTACAAGCTATCGGGCATCATATAAATACCATTGCCATCTTTAGGGGAGCCGCCGAAATAAATGGTATATCCTGGTTCTTTGATAAACCTGTTCTTAAACCGCTGATGAACAGCTTCAGGTTGCTTTCTGTCGTTGATGAGTAATACCGTATCGTTGAGCCTGAACGATCTTATGCTATCCCTGTTGACGAGCTTTTGCGTCGTCATTTCATCCATCATTTTCCTGATAACGGCCCTGCGCACTTTGATATCTTCACTTTGCGGGGTATATGTTATTTGCTTTAGCAGATCAGGGTGTTTACTGATGTCAAATGGTGTACCGGGTTTTGCTTTAACAATGCTTTGATTTGTTCGGGTAGGTTTTTTATCAAAATAACTCCGGTAAAGTTTATCCTTGTTTGGCTCTTTTTTAAGGGTATTATCCTTTTCTGATGTGGTGAGTTTTTCACCGGCATACAGCGTTACGATATTCTGTTTCTTTTTTACACTTACGATGCCGGTCTCAACAATAACTGTTGTGGTATCACCCCTGCTTTTAACATTAAATGATGTGCCGAGTACCGTAATTAATATATCATTCGCTTTTATAACAAATGGTTTGTTTTGATCGTGCTTCACATTGAAAAATGCTTCGCCTGTTAACTCAACATTCCTGTTATGCCCTTTAAAGTCAGCCGGATATTTAATACTTGAATATTTATTGAGGGTGATTACCGATCCATCGGGCAAGGTATCCACCCTGATGTTATTAGCCGTAACTGATCTTAAGTTTTTTACCGGTGGATTGTTAACGGTAGCTGATGTAAACCGGCCGTCATTCCGTTTAAAAAAATATGGGCCTAATAAAGCGGTGCCCGACACCAGTAAGATGATAGCCGCCACCTTTAGCCATTGGAAGTTATTTTTAGGTTTTGACACAGCGATGTACTCCTTTTGTATGCGTTCCCTGAAACGGTTCCAGGCCTTATCCTCATCAATTGTGCTGCTGCCGGCAAGTTTCTGGCTTTCTTCCCAAATCAGCTTAAAATGTTCGAAGTATTTCTTGTTCGCATCGCTGGCCCCGATCCATGTTTCTGCCGATGCGCGTTCATCTGCACCTGCTTCGCCTGCAAGATATTTTACAAGCAGTTCATTGTGATCCATATGTTTTCTATCTGCTTCCAACCTGTTACTTCATTTTAAATATCAGCCATATTAATATCGGTAAAAAGTCGACCAGTTTTTTTCGCAAAGCTTTTAACGCTTTTCCCATTTGGGCCTCAACTGTTTTGATGGAGAGGCCCATTTGGTTGGCGATCTCGCGATATTTTAACTCATCAAAACGGCTCATGTAAAATATCGTCCGGCACTGTTCTGGCAATTCATTCATAGCCTTTTGCAACCGGGTTTCCAGTTCACTCAATTCAACCCTCATGGCGGCATTTTCGTTACTTATAGAATTCCTGTTGGCATACCATACATGATTTTGGTGATTGGCTTTATGCTTTTGATGTTTCAGATAATTCAGGCACTCGTTGTAAACCGCCTTATATAAAAAAGCCTTTACCGAAGTGTGCACCCTAAATTGTTCCTTCCTTTCCCAAATTCTGTAAAACACTTGTTGGACAATTTCTTCCGCCATGATCTCATCCTGAAGCATTACTAAGGCATAAGCGTGCAGGCTTTTGAAATAAGTTTTAAAAAACTTTTCAAAAGCCATTTCACTGCCCTCTGCTGCAAGGTCAATCAAGCGTAGTTCGCTTAGTTCCACTCTGCCTATTCAAAATGTTCATCCGAATATAACTAATCCTTAAAGGTTATCGGTCCTTTGAAATATCCCTTTCCCTTTCATTTCATCGTTACCATAATAGACAACGTAACCAGGTTCGGGGATGTATTTCTTCTTTAGAAAATAGTGACGCTCATCTGAGAGCTTTTCGCCGTTTACAACAAATTCTGTATCCGTAAGCAGAAACGAAGTGATGGCAGACCTGTCTTTTACGAAGTGTTCCCTTACCAGGTAAGCAATAATATCCCGTATCACCTGCCTGTTTTTAGCGAGAACAGCTAAGGAATCAGCATTGCCGCTTTTTGGTTGATAGGCGATCTTCCCATTTTTTAGATTTTCGCGTACTTGAGCCATTACTTCGGGATGCTTGTCCAGGTCGATCGTCCCGGAATGCTTCTTCGGATCGACGGTCGTGTCTGGTTTCACATCATTTGAATGAACCGGTACCGCCTTCAGGCCCATTGAACTCATTAAGCTTACTGCGACTACTGCTACTGATAAATTGATTAACTTTTTCATGTTCTGGTTATTTTATGATAAGACAACTCAGGGGCTGCTTACCCTTATTTGGGTATAAAATTTTTAATTTTTCACTCTGCCCTTGCCATTATTCACAGTCTATCATACACTTTATTCATAGATAATCATACACTTCCGAATGATGTATTGATCGAAAACAAAAAAGGCTGCAAATGCAGCTCTTTTTTGTAATATTAACTTATTGAGTTAAGATTGGCTTTCCAGATATTCCCGGAAGGATAAGGTTTTCCTGCCGAGCAAGCGTTCCAGGTCGCCGGACTGGTAGTCGTATTCACCATTATTAATATCCCGCACCCAGTCCAGCACGAAATCTGCCAAGTGCGGCGGAATACCCTCTTTCAGCAGTGAATCTTTGTATGCTTCTTCAGAAATGGTGGAATAAGGCACGGGCTGTCCTTTTACCTCAGCTAAGATACCTGCTATATCCGTGAACGACAACGCTTCGCTGCCGCCCAGAGAATAGGATTTATTTTCATGTCCCGGCGTAGTTAAGATAACGGCATGTGCTTCCGCTAATTCGTCGCGAGTGGCCGGCGCCATTTTGCCAAAACCGCCGGGTAAATGAATGCCTTTTTCCAATGCCTTCATCCCGTAATAGAACGGCAGGACTTCGGTAAATGGCGGTTGAAACACGACCGTATAATTTACGCCGGAAGCCCGGAGTGTTTGTTCGCTGAAAATATCTGATTCGGTGACTTCCGGCATGACCATATTGGAGCCTGGTTTCCGCATGATAGACATGTAAACAATATGGTGAGCACCGGCCTGCCTTGCAGCGGTGATCGCATTATAATGTTGTTTAAAACGGTCAGTGAACGAGTGGGCACTGATCAGCATTACTTTTTCGATACCCTGGAATGCTGTAAGCAGCGAATCGTAGTCGAAATAGTCGCCTATCCGGATTTCAATGCCATGGGCCAACAGTTCTTCCGCTTTTTCGGCATTTCTTACCAGGCCAGCAATGCTGTTTGCCGGTACCCCCTTTTTTAATAAATGTTTGATCGTTGCTTTACCGACCACACCTGTGGCCCCGGTAACTAATATTTTACCCATGATTTCTTGAATAAAAAAATTAAACTAATTCACCCCAGCCACCCGTAACAAAGTGGTTATGCCCGGTGATGTAAGAAGCACGGTCGGAAACCAGGAAGGCAATCGGTTCAGCCAATTCCTCTGCCTTGCCACCCCGCCCTTGCAGCGGAACCCCGGCAAAAAATTGCTCATCGGTAATACCCATGGCACCTGTGATGGTATTCCTCACTTCGTCGCCGCCAGGAGTAATGATGGGGCCTGGCGTAACCACATTGACCCGGATACCGGCAGGCGCCAATTCTTTAGCCAGGTTTTGGGCATAGTTGTTTAAGGCTGCCTTAGCTGCACCGTAATGGGCTAATGGTGTACCGAACGGTATTAACCCGCCCGCAGACACATAAACGATAGCGGCTTTTCCAGACGCTTTAAGCGCAGGCAGCACCGCATGGGTAATCCGTAAACCGGCCAGGAAGTTGATATCCAGCGAATCCAGCCATTCTGTTTCCGCAATCTGATCGATACTGGTCAGCTGCACCCGGGCAGCTCCAGCGCTATGTATCAATACATCCAGCCCGTCAAGGATGCTAATAGCTTCCTTAGCCACCGCTTCAGCGCTCTCTTTTGTCCGCAGGTCACCCGAAATGAAGGTCGCATTTGCCGGAGTCTCTTCATGACGGGAACGCGCGGTCACAACCACTTTGGCACCCCCGTCTATTAACCGTTGTGCAGCGGCAGCCCCAATACCGCGTGAACCCCCGGTTACCAGTACTCTTTTACCTGCAAATTCTGTTGAATAATCTTGCATTGTTTTAAATATTAAATAAAGTCATAATTGACCCTGCAAAACTGCGGGAAAGCGTATCCTTAGAAAATGAAGTAGATTACCAAAAGACCGTGAACTACTTCACAGTATGACAGGAATATCACTTTTTGGCTTATTTTTGATGATCTTTGCTGATCAATCTATGCACGACTTTTCCGCCATATTAAAACATATAGAACCGCATATCAAGCTCAGTGAGGAGGATAAAGCTTTGTTCCTGTCGCATCTGAAGCTAAAAAAGGTGAAGCGGAAGCAATTTGTCGAGCAGCCAGGGTTCGTTTCCAAATATCGTACCTATGTCGTTACAGGTGCGTTAAGGGCCTATTTCATCGGAAATGACAGCCAAGAGCATACGATCTCGCTGGCCGTTGATGACTGGTGGATCGGCGATCCGGGCAGTTTTCTTTTCCAGGAACCGGCAACCTTATTTATAGAAGCCATAGAAGATAGTATCCTCATCCAATGGAGTTATGAAAGCGAGCAGTTGTTCCTTGAAAAAATACCACAATTCCCACTGGTAATGATGCAGCGGTGGCAGCGTACTGCTGTCATGATACAAAGGCGGGTGATCTCCAACCTCAGCATGTCGGCAGAAGAACGCTACGAAGAATTTGCCAGCCGGTATCCGGCATTTATCCAACGGGTTCCGCTCTATATTATCGCTTCTTATCTCGGAATGACCCGCGAGTTTCTTTCCAAAATCCGCAATCAAAAAACTAATTCAAAAAACACGGTGAATTAGTTCATGCTCATTCAGTTAGCTGCTTAATATGTCATTTCCGGCGTTTTGCCTTGTAAATAATACAAATTTTGATCCGGATGCCAATTAATAAGTGGTTTTGTTGATGACAACAACACAACCAAAGGCTTGAAGTAGTTGCCAGGTCTAAAAGAAAAGGTTGTATCAGTCGAATTTTGATACAGCCCCTTTTTTTATTTTTGAAATTCCGGTTTTAATTCCGCATACATCACTTTTCTGAATTTAATTACTTTGGGCTTTGAGACTTGCATGATGTAAGTTTTATCGCCATTGAGCCTGTAATAGCCCTGATGATAATTTTCAGCAACATAAAAGGCAGTAAATGGAACAACCTGGGTAACTATTGCTTTAGGATAATGCTTTGATTGGTTGATCTTTTTTATCAAAGCCAATAAAATATTTTTCTCTTCCGGGGTTCGGTAAAAGGCAATAGAACGATAGTCGGTACCCACGTCAGGGCCCTGACGGTTAAGCTCTGTGGGGTCGTGAGCAAAAAAGAATGCATTGGCCAAAGTAGTAAAGCTGATCACATTCGGATCATAATAAATTTGTGAACATTCAGCATGCCCGGTAGTAAGCGTAGCCACCTGGTCATAAGTCGGGTTTTTTGTTGTTCCGCCCGCGTAACCCGAAATTACTTTATTTACACCCTTTAGCTCAGCCATAGCCTCGCTCATGCTCCAAAAACAACCACCACCAAAAGTAGCGACTGCTTCCCCTGTTTAGGTTTTGGCAATGGGGTAAAATCATTACCATTGCCTGCTGATTGCCCATTGGCAACACCGGCAAATAATAAAATTCCGAAAACATTTAAAATAAATCGTTTCATAAAATATTGTTAGTTAAAAACCAAATAAATGTTTGATGCCCGACACCGGTTGAAAAGGATGTCGGGCATCTGATTTATAAGCATCAATTTTCTTACTTCTTTTGAGATGCTCTGATGATCACCTGCGCCACTGCCTCAGGCTGCGAGATGAAAATCGCATGACTGCCTTTGATCTCTGTGATTTTAGTATGCGCACGTTTGTACATGTTACGCTCTATGTCCGGGTTGATCGCTTTGTCTTCGGTAGCCACTATTCCATAGCTTGGCTTATCTTTCCAGGCTGCTTCTGTTACAGGAGTACCAAAACATGCTCCGACGATAGGCTGTTGCGAAGCGTTCATGAAATCTGCTGTTGCCTTAGGAAGATCGGCGCAAAAACCTGCATGGAATGTTGTTCTGTCAAAAAATACAACCCCCTTTTTATCAGCTGTAACACGCATTGAAGGTGCTTTGGGTTGAGTAACTGACCATTGATTTGCAGTTTCTCCTTTATCCGGTTCAAAAGCGGCTACATAAACTAATGAGACAACTTTGGGATCAACACCTGCCTGGGTAATTACTACTCCGGCCCATGAATGGCCCATCAGCACCACAGGCCCATCCTGTTGATCAAGTATACGTTTGGTTGCTTCGACATCATCGTCTAATGAGGTCAGCGGATTTTGAACAATAGTTACATGATACCCTTTGTTTTTAAGTATGGTGTAAACACCTTTCCATCCGGAACCATCCGCAAATGCGCCATGTACAATCACAATGTTTTTTACAACCGGGCTTTGCGCTGCTACCGGACTAACCCGTATAAGCAGGCTGCTTAAAATAAGGAATGCTGCGATTAAATACTTATTTAACGAGCTGCTTTTAATTGATACAATTTTCATTTTTTTATTTTATTATAAATTGATAATAGAACTGATATTCAAAAAAAGGGAGGTGGGTATTAAACCTCCGTCATTATTGGTAAGAAACACTTAAAGTAATGGGCACATTCAGCGCTTTGGATACAATACAATTGGCTTTAGCGCCTTCTGCAATTTCCTGAAAAGCTTCGGCGGATACACCGTCGATCAATGATGCTTTCAAATCCAGATGAATGGCGGTGATTTTAAGGTCAACCAAATCCACATCGAGCGTGGCTTCGGTGTTCAAGTCGTTGGCTAAAAAGCCTGCACGCTCGAGGGTTGCACTTACTGACATGGTAAAACAGCCTGCGTGTGCCGCGGCTATCAATTCTTCAGGATTGGTACCGATACCAGACTCGAACCGTGTTTTAAACGAATAGGGTGTTTGATTAAGGACGGTGCTTTGAGAAGATATTTCTCCTTTACCTTCTTTAAGGTTACCATTCCAATGAGCTTTTGCTGTACGTTTCATGTTGTTTGTTTTTATTTAGTTAAAAATTACACAACAAAGTACGGCAGGAAAACTCAGGCGGCTGTGTGACCTACATCACATTTAAGGGGAGACAATATTTATGTGATGTAGGTCACTATTCTTGTTAGTTTGGGACTATATCTGGACTAACGGAAGGGGGGTAGTTCCGGCAATTCGGGCGTTTCCCGCGCCGCTTGCGGGGACGTGAAAAATTACCCGGCCCCGCTGTCCTAAGGCAGAGAATCGAACA
>DATHLW010000029.1:0-5482 GCA_035487675.1 Mucilaginibacter sp.
CGTGTCATAACGGCGATCGCAAAAGATAGCCCCGCCAAGTTTTCTGATATTGCCAGGTGTCATTATCCAGCTCGATGTTTTAGTATCGAACTTTCCAAGTTGCTGCAACTCCCTGTATTGCTCTTCTGTCAAAAGCTCGATGCCCATGTCAGCTGCCATATCGATAGCACTGTTTTCCGGTTTAAATTCTTTCCTAGCGTCCAGGGCTTCACGGTCGTAACACAGGTTTCTGCGCCCTTTAGGGCTCTCCGGAGAACAATCATAAAAAATATATTCACCAGTCTTTTTATCCTGGCCAATAACATCTGGTTCGCCGCCTGTTATTTCCATTTCATCAAGCGACCAAAGTTTTTCAATATTGGCCTCCAGCCTTGCTTGCACTTTAACCCATTCGATGCCGTTATGGCGGTTCATATTTTTCTCAAAACGGGCCTTCAACGTCTTGAACAGCTCTTTACATTCCGAAGCTGATAACTCCCTTTGATAACTATCGATACTTTTCATGTTTTTGTATATTGATATGCCGAATAAAGTTATGAATGCTTATCGGATTGACCGAAATGATTTTCCGGTCTGCGGACCTTGCATACCCGGGCATCTAACCAAAGGTATTTGCAAAGCCCACAGAAAATTTATCCGGAATAATTTATTTAGCAACAACCCGGATCGCTATTACCACTGCTGCTTAATAATATTGAACATCCAGCGAATACCAAAACGGTCTTTGCAAGTGCCCCAGTATCCCCAAAATTCGTCATGCGGCGGCACTCCGTCTGCTCCGCCTTCGGATAGTTGGTTGTACATTCTGTCGGCTTCTTCTTTGGTGTCGGGGTTTAAACTGATGGTAAAATTGTTTCCTTCTACCAGTTTTTGCCCCATGCTTTCCAGCATATCGGTTGCCATTATTTGTATACCGCCAAGTATGGGCAATGCCACATGCGCTACTTTGTTTTGATCGGCTTCCGGTAGCGGTGGCGCACCTGGGTTAGAAGGCGCGTCTTTGAACCGCATTATCGGGTTAGAAAATTCTGTGCCGAAAACTTTTTTGTAATGGTTAAATGCTTCTTCGGCATTGCCCTGAAAATTTAAATAGATTGCTACACTTGCCATGATTGTGTGTTTTTATGGTTACTAAATTTTTTGAACTAGAATATGTCGCACGCAGCGCTGATAATGGAATTTATTGATCGACTAAAATAACTTTTCTATTCGCAGGTCTCAAATACCACGATAACACCGTAAAAACGGCCAGAACGATCGGGGCAATTATTTGCGCTTTGACATCATTGCTAGAAATGTGCGAGATCACCGCACCGGTCATCGTAAAAAAGATACCGGCATATGCCCATTCCTTAAGCAATTTAAACTTGGGGATCAGGATGGCTATTACACCCAGCATCTTCCAAATGCCGATCAGCGAAATAAAATAGATGGGGTACCCAAGGGGTTTAAAACCTTCAATCGTCTGTTTCAGTTGCAGCGCCTGGGTCAGTCCACCAAAAAAAATACAAAAGGATAATATTGCCGTAACTATCCAATACCAAATTAGCTTTCTCTTTTCCATTTTTAATTATTTTAATGATTTTAGTAATTCTTCTATCCGGTTATGTGCCCAGTTTATACCCTGGGCAAAGGGTAACTTCAGCACCTGGTCCCGTTGGGCAACCGATTCATAGATTACATGCATACTAACTTTGCTGGTTTCATCAGTTAGTTTTTCAAATTCTGTTATTTCAAGCTGCACGCCAAAAGGTGTATTCGCCATTTCAAATGTCCGTGTGATCTTCCTGTTCTGACTAAATTCGTGGATCACCCCGCTCATCTGTACTAAGTTCCCCTTGGGGCCGGTTGTTTCAAATTGCCAGCCACCATATTTCTTGGTTTCCAGCTTCAGCACTTTCGTTCCCATCCATTGCTCAATGAGTTCGGGCTCTGAATATGCTCTAAAAAGTAATTCAAGGGGTAAATCAAATTCCCTTGTGATCATTAAGTCCTGTTTACCGTCTTCGGCATTGATCTTTGTCTTTAGTTCCATGACATTCTAATTAGTGTCAGTTTTGGGTTTATAATTTTTCATAAGGTCCTCTAATTTGTTGAATCGCTCATCCCACATTTTGCGGAACGGTTCGATAAAGTCGGCTACTTCTTTCATTTTTTTTGCATTTATGTTATAGTAAATTTCTCTCCCGTTTTGTTTTTGTTCGAGTAACTCGCACTCGGTAAGTATGTGCAGGTGTTTTGAAACTGTCGGTCTGGCTGTGTCAAAGTTCGCGGCTATTGCACCTGCTGTCATGGCTTGCGAAGCAACCAACAGCAATATAGCCCTTCTTGTCGGTTCGGCTATGGCCTGGAATACATCTCGTCTCAAGTTCATCGTGTAGCTATTTGACTACAAAAATAAATGTCGTCATTTAACTACGCAAATTTTTTTTTAATTTTTTTAAGAAATGTTTTTATGTGTCGTTAGCAGTAAGCCTGGATGATAACGCGACAAAATTTGTAAATCCTCAATAAAGTGTTTGGAAATCTGTATCTTCGAGAGTGCGAAAGCTGGTCAATTGATCGGCTTTTGTTATTTTATTACTCCATTTAACCTAAATTATGCTAACATCCAGATACAAAGCAGCTTGCTTTGCATGGTTGCTTTTTGTGCTTTCATATACCGCTACGGCACAAGATACGGGCGTCTCCTTCACTTCGTCCGACAAAAAATTAGAACAAGCATTCGTATGGGCCAAAGACATGGCCCTGCACTACAAAGGCAATGCGAATGATCCAGTTGGCCCCTGGTATGAAGCCGCTCTACCCTCAAGATATGCGTTCTGCATGAGGGATATATCGCATCAATGTATCGGTGCCGAAATAATAGGATTAAGTCCAGAAAACTATAATATGTTCAGGTTATTCGCCCGCAACATTTCAGCGTCTAAAGACTGGTGCTCGTATTGGGAGATCAATAAATGGGGAAAGCCGGCCCCGGAGGACTATAGAAATGACAAAGCGTTCTGGTATAATCTCCCGGCAAATTTTGATGTCCTGTATGCAACATGGAGATTGTACTTATGGACCGGTGATAAGCGTTATATCAATGATCCGGCGTTTGTTAATTTTCAGCAAAAAACGATTAAAGAATACATCGATCAATGGGTGCTTGCTGCTGATTCCTTGCTGAAAAGGCCGGCACACCCCAACCTGGCCATTCCGTTGAATGAAAAAGACCCTTTCAGCACCTGCCGGGGCCTCCCATCCTATTCCGAAGGGATACCCAATCTTAAAATCGGTGTAGACCTGGTAGCCGGTTTGTACAGAGCCATGCTTATCTATGCGGCTATACTGGAAAGCAACGGACAAAAAAATGAAGCCACTTATTATGTTAAAAAAGCGGAACAATATCACCAGCATTTGGAAAGCGACTGGTGGGATGAACAAAAATCCCGTTATAATACGCTGTATAGTAACGACGGTAAATTTGCTATGGATGAAACTGAAACTTTTTTGATATGGTTTGATGCATTGAGAGATAATTCGCGTCTCCAAAATACTGTCGGGCATATGGCTACGGTTAATACCAATATTGAGAACACATCGTATTATCCTTATTTGTTTTATAAAAATGACCTTTGGAAAGATGCAAGAAAATATATCCTGTATATTTCCGATCCCTCAACACCCCGCAGGGAATATCCCGAAGTATCCTATGGTGTGATCGAGGGTATTGTTCAGGGCCTTATGGGGATCACTCCTGATTCACGCGAAGGCATGATCTGCACTGTATTACGAATGAATGATAAAGGATCCGCAGCAATCAGGCATTTACCACTTTTGCGTACCAATATCGATGTAAATCACACCAGTGATCATCAATCTGTATTGAGCAATAATGGCAAGCAGTCTTTTAAATGGAAAGCTATGTTTTACGGCAATTACCATAAGGCATATGTTAACGGAAAATTATGCGAGGTAAAGAAAGAAACAGACGTTCGGGGAAATGCTATTTCATATGTCATAACCACTGTGAGACCGGGAATGATGGAAAATGTAAAGGTTGATAATTAGGTTGGCTCCCGGCTTTTGTAAGTAACAACACCAACAATAGCTGAAGACTTAATTAGTGTGTGTATGTGTTCGGGTACTTATAAATCGACACAAAGCCTGGTATGAAAATATTAGGCTTTATTGTTTTAGATATTTCCATAAACGCCAACTTGCATAACAAAAACTTGGTCATGTGCACAAAACACACAACAAAAGCTGATTCCATGTAGTAAAATTAAGCGCTTGATAAAATCCAATGATGTACTAACACGATTGATGAGGAAGAGGCAGAAACTGTATATGGGCGAATACTGTGGATGTGCATTTTCCCGCGCAATTTAGCTTTCCTTTTTAACTTGCTGTTTATCTGGATAATTAAACGTACCTTGCAGCCTTAACTAATAATATAATGGCAACAGGAACAGTAAAATTTTTTAATGAATCAAAAGGCTTCGGCTTTATTACACCTGCTAATGGCGGCAAAGAAGTATTTGTACACGTTACAGGATTGATCGATCAGGTACGCGAAAGCGATGAAGTTAATTACGATGTAGAAGAAGGCAAAAAAGGCCCGAGTGCGGTAAATGTTAAAAAAGCATAATCTGCATTGGGAAGATCGACAGAAACATTTAGTAAGAAGGAAAAAGAGAAGGCCCGCTTAAAAAAGTCCAAAGACAAAAAGGAAAAGGCTGAAGAGCGAAAGGCTAATGCAGGCAAGGGCAAAAGCCTGGAGGATATGATGGCTTATATTGATGAGCATGGGAATATTACTTCAACTCCACCCGACCCATCCAGGAAGGTAAAGATCAATGTAGAAGATATCCGGATCGGGGTCGCCAAACAGCAAGATCTGCCACATGACACTATCAGAAATGGTGTGGTAAGCTTTTTTAATGAATCAAAGGGCTACGGCTTTATCAAGGATCTGCAAACACAGGAAAGTATTTTTGTGCATATTAACGCCTTAACTGAACCGTTAAAGGAAAATAATATGGTCACTTTTGAAACTGAGCAAGGTCAAAAAGGGTTATCTGCAATTAACGTAAAAAAGAAATAATTATGGTGGCCAAAACAACAGCGTCAACAATTCAAAAGGAAAATTTCAAAACCAGGTTTGCTGAAATTATAAAAAATAACGCAAATTTAAAAGATCAGTATTCCATCCAGTTTTTTGAAACAGCTCAAAAAAGCAATTACGGTTTTACAGGACGCAACGGAAAATCTTTAAATATTTTATCAAGCCTGACTTTAGAAGAAACTGAAAAGTATAAGGTTTTGAAAAGCTCCTGGCAGAATTAATTTGATCAGCGGTTGGAAATAATTGGTTATAAATAACAAAACCCGACTCAAAATCAAAAACGGCTCGAAAGATGTATCGTTTGGTGTATAAAAGCCGATCTCAGGATCGGCTTTTTTTGTTTTGTATGCCGCTATTTATACACTTCGC
>DATHLW010000030.1:0-4102 GCA_035487675.1 Mucilaginibacter sp.
GGAAACATTAGAAGAGCGTATAGCAAGGCTCACCAGGCCGTATGATATGGATTGCTTTGACAGGCCGCAAAAGAAGCCCGAAAAAACAAAAGGCAGAGTGTTAAAAAGAGGATTGTAGGTTGATTTTCAGAGAAATGCAAAAACGCACCCTTGTGTTTAAATTGGTGATTATTTGCCAGGCACAAAAAGGCTGGGTATAAAAACAGGAAAGACTAAGCAAGTGCATAAAGCATTGCTTAGCCTAAAACTACTTTAGGAACAACGTTCGGTTAATCAAATAACTTTTTACCTCTAATAACAACCGTAGCGATAATTAACACTATCGGTAACACAGTTATGATCACCCCAACTAAGGTGTACGTATTCATTGGCCTTTGAATTATGGTTAATAATTTCCGCAAATACCGTGCCCATTTTTATCAATGAGCTGTTTATTAACATTTTAGCGCTTTTTATATAAACTTAAGTATTCGTTTTTAACTTGATTGGGAATTATATTCCGCAAAATATGTGGAAAACTTTTAATTTTGCGTAAAAATTTCCCCGATAAATTGTTGAATGTCAGTTTACTACTCTAAGCAATTAAAGTAGATTTAAAATCACAATATAATTATTTATTTTGCTATTAATCAGCCAATTGGGCTATTGAGCAATAGCAAACTATAACAGATTAAATTATTAGGAAGTTTTTGTAAGGATTATAAATGTAATTCGACAAATAAATATACGTAAAATATATAACATTTTGATAATGAATATGAAAAAAATTAATTTGATTCTCGCGGTATTCTTTTTTACGGTATTAAGTGCCTGCGGACAGACACAAACAAAGGGAAAAGTAGTTCCCGGAAGCTCTGAGGATGTAAAAACTTTTCCTGAAGCCAAGCCAAATTCTTATTGGAAAAATGTCTTATCGCCGGATGCTTATGATATCATGGTGAACAAGGGTACCGAACCACCATATCATAATCCTTACTGGGATAATCATGAGAAAGGCATTTATGTAAGTGCAGCTACGGGAAAGCCTTTATTCGACTCCGATGCAAAGTTTGACTCAGGTACAGGTTGGCCAAGCTTTTTTAAACCGATCGACCCGAAGGCAATCATGGTTATTAAAGATTATTCGGACGGGATGGTCCGCGATGAAGTGGTGGAGCGCAGCACGGGATTGCACCTCGGGCATATATTCGATGATGGCCCTGCGCCGACAGGTTTGCGTTATTGCCTGGATTCATACGCACTGAAGTTTATTAAGGCGAAATGATGGATCAACGAGAAAGGCCCTCAAAGGGCCTCTCTCGTCTTTGGACTATTTTTGCTTATTCTTCTTTCACGATCCTTTTCAGAGCAACTTTGCCGGCTTGTTTTATTTGCAAAAAATATACACCGTTTAAACCGAGCGGGAAGCTTTTACTAAAGCTGCCGTTCTGTGATTTTTCACTCCAAACTAGCTTCGCTTCATTGTCAGTAAACCTAACCTCGGCCACAGACTTTGATGCCAGGCTGAACATTAATAAAATTTTACCCGAAGAAAATTCAGGTACCAGGCTCAGGTCTTTTATTTCCAGGTCTGCTTTTTCGTTGCCCGCCATGTTCTTGATTTTTTCAGGCGAAGCATCACTTACTCTGAAGCTGGTATGGGTGCTAATGCCATCGCTGCCGGTATTAGTGTATTCAAAGCTTTGCACATTCCTGTGATGAAAATTTTCTCTCCATGGTTCCCGCATACGGAAATTGAAATCCCGGTCCTCAAACATGTCTGCAGGGTCCATATTCAATTTGTAATTAAATGTGAAAGTGGAATCGCCTCCGTTGGGCCTCTTCATTTTAAACTTAAAAACATGTTTTGTGCTGTCATTGAAAAAATCGTGCATATCAGCCATATCATCGTTGTGATGAAAACGGCGTTTAAGCATGATCTTGCCCGAGCCGGTATCTGCCAACCCTCTTTTCCGGATAATAATTCGTTGTCTGCCATTGTTATCGGGTGCACTTAAATTATCAATATCTTTCAGGGCCTGTTTCCGTTCATCTGCCGACAACTCTTTAATGTTTTTGCCGTTAATAGTGGTGTCTCCATTAATGATGGTAATGTCCATATTGCGGGTGTTCTGTGCAAAAACTAATGGAGGTAAAGCCATTATGGCGATAAGGCTCAATGCGAATATTAATTCAAATCCGGGTTTTGTCCAATGGTTTTTCATTGCAGTAATTTGTTTTAAGTGGAAATGAAGCTATCATGAGCAGCCTGATTTTAATATTAGCTCATGATGGTTCACGCGATATTGCTTAAATTTGATGATATCAAAGTTAACAAGCTATTCTATTTCAAGATGTTAAATCTTTGTTGTGATATGTTAAAAATTGTTAAATGCAAACACATTGAGCTTATTTAAAATATTTTTGCTTTAAGGATGAAGAAGAAAAGTATAGGCCTTATTATCGGGTTGATGGGATTTGCGCTTTTGGGTGTAATGTCTATGCAATTGTATTTCCTGCGCCAGTCGTACCAAACGCAGTCCGATCTGTTTGACAGGTCGGTTAATGATGCATTGAATAACGTGGTATCAAAGTTGGCCAAGCAGGACGCCATCAATTTTCTGAACAAAAAGGCACAGGTTTTTGATAAACAGCAGGCCCCGAAGGAAGCTACTGCCCATCGCAGTTTCGTAACCTCGGTTGAAACCAGGTACGAAAAGGTGAGTTTTAAACAACCAGTAAAACGGAAACTTACTGCCCGTGAAAAGAGATTAAACTTGTTGCGCGACAGCCTGAAGAAGGTGATATTAAGTAATCAACTGGACGAAGAGTTTTATACGATGGCCCAGTCGGGTGAATTGAACCTGCATTTCCGTTATGAAGAATATACAGATGAGTTTGGTAATATTCATCAGCGCATGACCGATCCAAAAATAGTAAGGGGGCCGGCTAATCCTTCTTTCAAAAGGAAACCGTTGAAACTGCATAAGTACGATACGCTGCTGGTTGATTATATGGATCCACAGTTTGGGAAACAGGTAATACCGGTAGTGCAGGTAGACCCTTTTTGGCAGCGCGAACAGGAACGCAAAAAAAGTGAACGGCGCTTTAAGGAAGTAAAGAAAATGCTCGATGATGACTCGATACAAAACCTTCAGAAAAGCAGCCAATCCAATGTGATTGCTAACCTGGCCGATGAATATCAAAAATCAAACGAGCCGCTGGCCAAACGCCTTAATCAGTTCTGGATAGATTCGCTATTACGGTTCGAGTTACATAATAAGGGGATTTTCCTGCCTTTCAATTATTCGGTAAGTACCTTTAACGGTGATTCATTGCTCTATTCCAATGTTTCATATTCGGATGATAACAAGGCTAACATAATTCCTGCCAGTGCTTACCAGGTACCGATTTTTACAAAAGAGGTGATCAATGACCCGGGCAAGATCGAAATATATTTTCCTAAGAAAAACTCATTGATACTGGAAAAGATGACTGCTTCAATGGCTACTTCTGGCGCATTGCTTTTGGTTTTGATCGTATGCTTCGGGTATACCATTTTCTCCATCCTTCGTCAGAAGAAGATATCTGAAATGAAGATGGATTTCATCAACAATATGACCCACGAGTTTAAGACTCCGGTATCAACCATCATGATCGCTAGTGAAGCATTGAAAGACCAGGAGATTGCTGAAGATAAGAGCCGCGTGGCAAGACTGGCAAATATCATTTTTGAAGAAAATCAAAGATTGGGTAACCATATCGAACGTGTATTGAATATTGCGCGGATAGAAAAGAACGAGTTCAAGCTGGACATCAGGCAGCTGGACGTGAATGAGATGGTGACCACCGTATTGGATAGCATGTCGCTTAAATTGCAGAAGTACCAGGTTGTTGCTAACCTGCACCTCGACGCACAAAAGCCTATGATAGAGGCTGATGAGCTACACTTCTCAAACGTACTATATAACCTGATAGATAACGCCATAAAGTATAGCCCTGAAGTGCCTGAGATCACTATTAGCACATTTAATAAAAATGAAGAGGTGGTTATTCGTGTGGCCGACAAAGGTATCGGCATGAACCGCGACCAGCAGGAGAAAATATTTGAACAGTTTTACCG
>DATHLW010000031.1:0-3994 GCA_035487675.1 Mucilaginibacter sp.
AATATTATTCTTTATAGCGCAGCAATTGAATTGATACTGTTTTCCATAGCCCTTGCTGATAAGATCAGTTTTTATCGCAAGCAGACCATTGAAATGCAACAGCTATCGCTTACTATAGCTAAGGAAAATGAACGATTGATCACTGAACAAAACATCTCGCTCGAATCAGAAGTAAATGCGCGAACGCACCAGCTTATTCAAACCAATCAGAACCTTTCAGCAACTATTGAAGATTTGCAATCGACACAGATAAAACTGGTAGAAACTGAAAAAATGGCCTCTTTAGGCCAGCTCACAGCCGGTATAGCACACGAGATCAATAACCCAATCAACTTTGTGAGTTCAAATGTGAAGCCATTGCGGCTGGATTTCCTGGAGATATTTTCATTGCTGGACAAATACAAAGAAGCAGGAGAAACGCCCGATAGAAAGGAATTACTGGACATGGCCAATCATTACAAGCGAAATATTGATGTCGATTTTTTAAAGGAGGAAATATTGACCTTGCTTGACGGCATAGAAGAAGGCGCCAGCCGTACTGCAGAAATTGTGCAAAGCCTGCGCACTTTTAGCCGTACTGATGAAAAGACACTAAAACTTATTGATATAAATAAAGCAGTATTAAATACACTGATACTGCTCAGAAGCTCGATACCCTACAATATCGAGATCAAGCCTGTATTAAATAAACTGCCGTTGTTGAACTGCTATCCCGGAAAGATCAACCAGGTACTTATGAACCTGATCAATAATAGCATCCAGGCAATAAAAGCTAAAGAGCATCAGAGCAATGAATCCATATCCATAGTAACTACGGACGATCCGGAGAATATCATCATCGAAATAACTGATACCGGAATTGGTATGAGCAAAGAGGTGAAACAAAAGATATTTGAACCGTTTTTTACCACGAAGGAGGTCGGCGAAGGCACGGGCCTGGGCTTATCGATCGTATTTGGCATAATTGAAGACCATCAAGGCGAAATTGCTGTACAATCTGAACCGGGCAAAGGGACTGCCTGTACAATTACACTGCCCAAAAACCTGGAATAAAGGCTTAAAAGAATTTATCCGGGTTAGGCACAAGGTTTAAAAACGATTCAAAATTTTCTTTGTAATGTGATTGATCAAGCTTGTAATAAAATGCCCCTTTTTTGGATGACAGCTTATCTTTCTCAGGCAATTTCACCAGCAAACCGGTTGAGAGCAGTTTACGGCTGAAGTTACGGTCATCAAACTCAGTTTGATAAACGCCTTCGTACAAAGATTGAAGCTGCGGTATAGTAAATTTTTCGGGCAACAACTGGAATAATATCGGGTGCAAAGCAGCTTTATATCGCAGCTGGCGCATAGCCAATTTTACCATTTCAGCATGATCAAATATCAACTCAGGTAATTCATTCAATAAAAACCATTCAGGGTGGTATTCTTCGTTGAGCTGCTTCTCATACTGGTGTATATCAATCAAAGCATAGTATGCAATTGAAAGTGTCCTTTCAACAGGATCACGTTCGGGTTTACCGAATACATGGAACTGATCCATATATACATTTTTCAATCCTGTACGCTGTTCTAAAACACGTACAGCAGCATCTTCGGGCGACTCAGATGGTTGAATAAATCCGCCCATCAGGCTCCATTTGTTTTTTTCAGGTTCAAGAGACCTTTGCACGAGCAGCAGTTTTATATTCCAGCCATCAAATCCAAAAATGATACAATCTGTTGCTACTAAAATTCGTTTTTGGCCGGTATATCTCTGCATAAATTATGTGTTAGGTTTACAAGTGTAAAAATAAATATGAAGTATTAAAAATTAATATGTTATAGCTTTTCTAAATGTTAATCTAACCGAAATTAAAACAATTTTTGAAGAAAGGTTATATAAAATAGAGTACAATGTTTTAGATTTAACTCATAAACCAATTATATGTCATTTAAACGCTTTAATTCTGGTCAGATAGCCGATTATCATCGCGACGGCTATGTGCTTGTCAGCAATTTTTGCTCACATCAGGAAGTAGATAAATTATATAAAACCGCTATTGAGGACGACGCCATGCGCAAAAATGCATTGGACCTGAACGATCGTAGCGGAAAAAAAACCAGGCTATCATTATGGTTTACGCCCGGCAGCGATGTTTTTGGATATCTTACCCGCAGTGAGAAAATGATACATTCTGTTGCGCAACTATTGGATAGTGATGCGCCTGTTTGCCATTTTCATTCTAAATTAATGCAAAAGGAGCCAAAAGTAGGCGGCGCCTGGGAGTGGCACCAGGATTATGGTTACTGGTATAAAAACCAGTTTATGTTTCCGGATCAACTTATGAGTGTGATGGTGGCGTTAACTGCGGCCAATAAAGAAAATGGCTGCCTGCAAGTGATAAAAGGCTCTCATAAGCTGGGCAGGGTAAATCATGGCTTTTCGGGCGAACAGGTGGGCGCAGATATGGTAATGGTAGATAATGCACTGAAAACAATGGAGCTGGTTTATTGCGATCTGAAACCAGGTGATGCGCTATTCTTCCATAGCAACCTCTTGCACCGGTCAGAAGCTAATTTATCCGATCACCCAAGATGGTCGATCATTTCCTGCTTTTCGTCACAATCAAACCGGGCTTACAATGAAACGTCCACATCATGGCAAACTCCTGTGGATATAGTACCTGATGAAGCCATCCTGAAATGGGAAGCCGGTTCATTGTCAGAAAATGACTTCCTGAAAAAAGAAAATGACCCCGCATTGAAGGATACGGGTTGGGAAAAATAGGTTTGATTTTTAAGGTTAAGTGGTTGATTGAGTTAGATTAAGTTGATTAGGTTCACTTATGCCTTTTGGCCACGCATTTAAAAACAAATACTAAACTTATTCAACTTAATCAACTATTCAACTTAATCAACTATTCAACTTAATCAACTACAAAAAATGAAAATCGCTATGCTTGGTTCGGGCTTCATCGCCCGCTTTTATGCTGATTCGCTGGCTGCTCAGCGCAGGAAAGATATTTTGATCAGTGTTTACTCGCGCAGTGCCGAAAGAGCTGAAAAATTTGCCAAAGATTATGGCCTGCCGCATTATAGCAACAGCATGACCGAGGTTATTGAGCATCCTGAAGTCGATGTAGTAGTTATAGCACTGTCTAACGACCTGCATTTAGGAGCAGTGGAAGCTTGTGCGAAAGCCGGCAAACATGTGCTTTGTACCAAACCATTGGGCCGTACGGGTGAAGAAGCTAAAAAAATGATGCAACTGGTTGAAAAGGCCGGTATCATGGGTGGTTATTTGGAGGATCTTTGCTATACGCCAAAATTCTTAAAATCGCTTAGCAGTGTAAAATCAGGAGCTATAGGCCGTGTGCTTTGGGCAAAATCAAGAGAGACTCACCCCGGTCCGCATAGCGACTGGTTCTGGAATATGGAGCAATCGGGCGGCGGCGCTATTGTCGATCTGGGTTGCCATTGTATTGAGATATCAAGGAATTTTATTGGCAAAGATATAAAGCCTGTAGAGGTAATGTGCTGGGCAGCCACACAGGTGCACCCGATCGCAGCTGAAGATCATGCCATTGGCTTAGTAAAATATGCAAACGGCGTAATTGGACAATTTGAAGTAAGCTGGTGTTTCCGCGGAGGAATGGATCTCAGGGACGAAGTAATGGGCAGTGAAGGTACCATCTGGTTGAATAACTTCTTACGTACAGGCTTTGAAATGTTCAGTACGGGCAAGGGAACAAATTATGTTGCTGAAAAAGCAGAGTCAAGCAGCGGATGGTTGTTCCCTGTGGGTGATGAAGTGCATGAATTAGGTTATAGCCATATGTTTACGGATATGTTCGAATCTATTGAGCAAAAACGTGAGCCTTTGGAAAACTTTTATGACGGCTTTGTAGTGAATTGTATTATTGATGCGGCTTACCGCTCAGCAAAGTCGCGTAATTGGGAACCTGTACAATTAGACGTATGGCGCGGCCGCACTGACGTAACCGAAGATCAT
>DATHLW010000032.1:0-5141 GCA_035487675.1 Mucilaginibacter sp.
ATGAAGTCGGTTACATGACGGTCGAACAAAAGGCGGTCGATGATATTACCTAATCCACCGGCAATGATGAGTGAGAATGAGAAAAGTTTGAGCGTATTATACTCGTTTATCTTTGTGAGTACATAACCAGCAAGGACGAGAAGAAATATTAAGGGAAGAATACTTAACAGCCAAAAGCTTACAGGTTTAGAAAGCTGATCGCCCAAACTCAAGGCTGCACCGGTATTCTCTACATACTCCAACCGAACAGTATTATGTAAATACGAAATAGGTGCATGAAACATCAGGTGTTCCTTTGCCAGGTTTTTGGTGATCCTGTCGCACCCTATAAATAGCAACGATGTAAGACAAAACAATAATACTTTCAACCAGTTCTTCATCAATTCAATCCTTTAATCGTGTTTTATCTCAACCTGTCTGCCGACTTTACTAATTTTTCATCACGCTGTATGGCTTTGGCAGCCAGCAACACAAAAATGATACTTACGGAACTTAATAACGCGCCGATGCCGAAATTATTGGTATCAAGTGTTGCTCCGCCAGTGTATGATTTCACAGTCTGGGCTACCCAAAAACTATAGCCGAATATCACCAGGATAAACAGGTAGCACAGCATGGCCTGTTGTTTGCGGTTTTTATACAAGAATATGAGTATAAGCGGCGCTATAGCTACGATAGCGGTTGCAGCAATAAGCGCTATAAAACTTTCGGTATGAGCCTGTGTGCCATTTACATCCTGGTAAATACCGGTAACCTTTATGGTAGACGGCACACCTACTACATAAACATTATGTACCAATGGGAACAGGAAAAGAGCGAAAATAACCAGGCTTGCAAGCAATAGGTAGACGCTTTGTATACGTTGAAGCATTTTTATCTTAATAAATTGGATAGCAAAGATAAAATTGTTTGAACCAAAATCTTGATATCAGGATAAAAACATGACTTTCAAATCGTAATTCATAAATCCGAAATCGTAAATCAATATTAACTTTGCCTCGTGTCCGAAAAACAGCGCTATTTTATTGAACTGGCTTATGATGGTACCGATTATCATGGCTGGCAGGTGCAGCCCAATGCTGTTACCGTTCAGGAAGTATTGAACGATGCCCTTTACACTGTTTTGCGTGAACCTATAGAAACCACAGGCTGCGGCCGCACAGATACCGGAGTACATGCGAGGGAGTTTTTTGCGCATTTCGATAGTTTGTCATTGGGCATTGGTCATTTGTCATTGGTGAAGGTTACAGATAGTTTAAATGCTATATTACCAAAGACTATCGCCGTAAAGCGTATTATCCCAGTTGATACTGAATCGCATGCCAGGTTTGATGCGGTTTCCCGGTCGTATGAGTATCATGTGCATGTTGAGAAGGACCCGTTCAAGATCAATCATTCGTGGCAATTGCGCGACAAGCCGGATATTGCCCTAATGAATGCAGCGGCAAAGATCATTATGGAGTACACTGATTTTAGTTGTTTCAGCAAATCGAACACACAAACCTTTACCAATAATTGTAGAATAACCAGGGCCGAGTGGGTGTATAGCGAGCATTGCTTAGCATTCCATATTTCGGCTGATCGTTTTTTACGCAATATGGTGAGGGCGATTGTCGGAACATTAATGCAGGTTGGCCGTAAAGAGATAAAACCGGAAGATGTGCGGGCGATCATAGAAAGTAAGAACCGCAGCAATGCCGGAACATCGGTGCCTGCATGCGGATTGTATTTGTCGGAAGTAAAATATCAATATTTGTAATATCGAATTGAGATTTGAGTCAAATCAATAATTCATTAATTCAGTCATTCAATAAATGTCTAACGTAACCGGAAAAGCTCTTGATTGGAACCTCTTAGGCAGGGTGATGCACTATGTAAAACCTTACAGGAGTACATTCATCCTGGCCAGTTTCCTGACTGTTTTTTTAGCAGGCAGTGCTTTGGTTCAGCCTATATTAATGCAATTGACGCTTGATAAATACATCCTGCGTAATGACTATAATGGGCTGGTTCTGATCGTTACGCTGATGATAGCCCAACTGGCTATACAAACCATGGTGCAATATTACCAGACGTATTCTACCAACTCGCTTGGCCAGTCTGTAATACGCGATCTGCGCAAGGATGTGTTTAATCATATCATGAGCCTGCGGTTAAAGTATTTCGACCGCACGCCAATAGGTATGCTCATCACCCGTACTGTATCCGACCTGGAAACTATTGCCGATATTTTTTCAGAAGGTTTGATATCCATCGTTGGCGACCTGCTGTTGGTGTTAGCTATCATTATTTTAATGATGGTGCGCGATTGGAAACTGGCGCTAATCACACTTATCCCGATGCCCTTCCTGATGCTGTCAACTTATGTATTTAAAGAGGCGATTAAGTCATCTTTCCAGGAGGTACGTACGCAGGTAGCGCAGCTGAATACTTTTTTGGCGGAACATATCTCGGGTATCAGCATCATCCAATATTTCTCTCGCGAGGACCAGGAAATGCGCAAGTTCAAAGCGGTGAACAGGAAATACCGCGATGCGAATATCCGCTCCAACTGGTATTATTCTATTTTCTTCCCCGTGGTTGAAATATTGTTTGCTGTATGTATGGCCTTATTGGTTTGGTATGGCTGCAAACGGATATTGACTGATGGGCAACTTACTAATCTCGGTACAGGTGATCACCCGGTAACGCCCGGCATGATTCTGGAATTTATTATATTGCTCAACCTTTTATTCAGGCCGATAAGACAACTGGCTGATAAATTCAACACCCTGCAAATGGGCATGGTTGGCGCTGATCGTATTTTTAAAGTTTTGGATACTGATGAAGTAGCCGTAAACACCGGAACACTGAAGCCTGCTTCTTTGCGTGGTGAGATCGATTTTGATAAAGTATGGTTTGCTTATAATGATGAGAACTGGGTGCTGAAGAATATCAGCTTCCACGTTAATCCCGGCGAAACGCTGGCTTTGGTAGGTGCTACCGGTGCAGGAAAATCATCTACCATCAATATCCTGAACCGCTTTTATGAAATAGGCAAAGGCTCAGCCAAAGTGGATGGCATTGACATTCATGAGTATGATGTTGACTATCTGCGTTCACAGATCGCAACCGTTATACAGGATGTTTTCCTTTTTACCGATACCATCGCTAATAATATCAGCCTGAATAACCCTGCGATTACCCGGGAGCAGATCATCGCGGCGGCAAAAGATGTAGGCGCGCATGATTTTATTGAACGATTGCCTGGAGGGTACGATTATAATGTAATGGAACGTGGCTCGACCCTATCCTCAGGACAAGCCCAATTGATCTCTTTTATACGCGCATTAGTTTACGATCCGGCTATTTTGGTGTTGGACGAAGCTACTTCATCGGTCGATACCGAAACAGAATTGCTCATCCAAAATGCTATCAGCAAGCTGATGCAGGGACGCACTGCTATTGTTATCGCCCACCGCTTATCGACCATACAAAATGCGGATAAGATCATCGTACTGGATCATGGTGAGATAAAAGAAATGGGCACCCACCAGGAATTACTTAAAATTGAACACGGTTATTATCGCAAGCTTTACGATTTGCAGTTTAATTCAGCGGGGATTGTGAAGTCGTAAGTTTTTGGTAACACTACCAACACTTGGTAACAGTTGGAAACATTGGTAACAGGTGTTGGTAGTGTTGCCATTGTTACCAGGCTTTTATTTACGCTCAAACCAAATATTCTTAGGCCTTCCCCCTGATAATTTAAATCCTGTTATTTTACCTTCTCCGTTGCGGACAAAAGCAATTGAACCTATTCTGCTACTAAACTGATCTTTGATAGCCAGATCAGCATCAAGCGCAACATCTCCTAAACGTATGTGATAGATATTAAGCTTATTATTATTCAATGTGATTTTATAATCAGTCTCCAGTTCTTCGCTGTGATAGCCACCGATATAATCATTTAACTGATCAGGTGTAACAGTTATTGGTATGATCCTTTTAGCTATAATATTACGGTATTTAGCTGTATTAGCTTTATCCTTTATATCCCTGAAAGTAAATGAAGAGCCATAACCCTGCACCCAAAACACGGTATCCGATTTTGCTGCAGTTGGGAACTTATCCTCACCGTTTGCCTGCACCATTAAATTTCCATTCTCAACAGTAAAGGTCACGTACCACCCTGTACCCAATTGATAGTTGCCTGTATATTTCTGTAACTGTATTTCGCTTACTTTTACTGTAGGTACAGTTTGCAGGTCCTCTCTTGCCTGGTCATCTTTAACTTTACCTTTTAGAAATACTTTTGCTACTGAAAATGCGTTGCCATCGGGATCAAACCCTGCTGCATTGCTTAACAGGATAACAGAAAGCTTTTCATCAGGAAAATTTTCTATTACAGTGGCATACCCTGCCCAACCACCATCATGCGATATGGTACGTAGGCCATGATCGTTATCATTCATCATTAAGCCATAACCATAATTGTTTTTTGCTTTAGTAGTGAGAACATCCGTTTGTATCATTCGCTCAAATACAGGGTCTTTGGAGTCCAATGCCTGTTGAAAATGGATCACCCATTTACTCAAATCCTCAACAGAAGTATAGATCGAGCTTGAACCATAAGCGATAAGTGCATCATTGATCTTCCCTGCTCCATCACCATTGCCATAATAAGAAGTAGCCAGGTGTTTGACCACCTTTTGATGATTGTCCATTACTATGGATGAATTCATATTTAACGGGATAAAAATATTCTCCTTTACCCACTGGGGGAAGGTCTTGCCGGTCACCTTTTCTACAATAACGGCTAATAAATTATACCCTGTATTTGAATAAGAGAATTTAGATCCCGGCTCAAAATCCAGATCTTTTTGATGCTTTACCATACGCATGATATCCTCAAACAAAAAATCCTCGTCCCATCGCCAGCCGGCAACGTTGAGCGACATGGGCCAGTCCCTTATACCACTGGTATGATGTATCAGGTTATGAATAGTTATTTTTTGAGCATACTGCGGAACATCAGGCAGATACTTATGGATATCATCATCTTCAGATATTTTACCCTGCTGTATTAGTGTTGATATAGCATATCCCGTAAACTGCTTGGATACTGAGGCTATATCAAAAACAGAAGTTGGAGTAATGGG
>DATHLW010000033.1:0-3426 GCA_035487675.1 Mucilaginibacter sp.
AGCCAAAAGCCCAAATTAGCCCAAGGGATGGACATTGATTTATCGGCTATAATATTGAAGAAGGGCAATGAGCCAAGCACTATCAGCAGCGCCAATACCAGTGCCAGGCCGGCCATCAATACCGATTCGCTCAGGAACTGAACGATAAGCTGCTTCCGCACCGAGCCTATGGCTTTACGAATCCCCACCTCTTTGGCTCGTTTTTCGGATCGCGCTGTGCTTAGGTTCATGAAATTTATGCAGGCCAGCAGCAATACAAACACCCCAATAATGCCGAAAAGCCAAACGTATTGAATGCGTCCACCTTTGATCTTGCCGTTCTCAAAGTCACTGTACAGCCGCCATTTATCCATCGGATGCAGCAACAGGTGTTCGTTACCCTCTTCTTTTTTAACATATTTCTGGGTGATCAATTCAATTTTCTTCGATACGGCAGCCATATCGCTATGATCGTTCATCTGCACAAATATCTGGAAGCTGTGGTTATCCCATTGGGTCGCTGAACGCTGTATCCATTTCTCAGTGGTCATGTATTTATCCCATGACAACAGGAAATGCGTATCATTAAATGATGAGTTCTTAGGGATATTCTTGTAAACACCGGCGACTTTAAAATCATATTTATTGTTCATTCGCACCGTTTTACCAACCACGTCGTCGTTGCCGAAAAGCGCCACAGCCAGTGAGTGATCGATCAGCACAGATGAGGGGTCGGTCAATGCTTTCATATTGCCGCTCAACTTTTCCAGACCCATCATTACAGGGAACTCAGGCTGAACCCACATGCCTGATTTAGACAATTTCTTTTCGCCTGCTCCAATAATGAACCCGAAGTTCCATGAAGTGAGGGTTACATATTTAAAATCTGAGCCATACTTGTTGCGCAACTCCATACCCAGAGGAATTGCCATGGCCTGCCCTGTACCCGTCTTGTCATTAAAAGTTTGCGTGATCATTACCTGCGCAATTTTCTTGTGGTTCGCATGATAATGATCGAACGTGAGCTCATCAAATATCCACAGGCCTATCAGCATGGCAACTGCCATACCAAATGCAAGGCCAAGAATGTTAATAGAAGAATAAACTTTATTCTTCAGCAGGTTGCGCCAGGCAATTTTGAAGTAGTTCTTAAGCATCTTCTTATCCAGTTTTGAATAAAAGACGCCCTGGATTTTAAATCGTTGCAGAGAAAATCAAAAAATCATTTTCGCATATTGCGGTAAGTAATCAACAACAGAATTCTCTGGCTTTAGCTTTTCGATTATTTCTAATAATGGTGACCCTAAGAGCGTCATTGTGAATTATTTTATTATCTTTATGATTAATAACTAATGAATAACACTATGCCTAAATCTTTATTTATCCTTACAATACTTCTATCATTACTTTATAGTTGTTCAAAAGACAATCATAAGCCAGCTCCACCGACAGGAACCATTAAAATCAATTTACTCTCCGGAGATAACCAGTCTTCGGGTATAGGATACCCGGTTAATGACAGTATTTTGGTTAAGGTTACTCAGAATGGAAACCCTTTGGGGAACGCAGTTGTTCAATTTACAGGTTCGGGTTGCAACAGTGACCTATCGTTTCAACTAAAAACCAAGGCAGACGGTACCGTTAAATATTTATGGAGACTAGCGGCCAACCAGGGCGCACAAACCTTAAGTGCAGTTGTAATGGATGGAACCAGCAAGGTGGATTCTGTTACAATTCATGCCACCGCAACTTCGCCAGCTCCGGGCGGTTTTATCTCGGCTTGCACACCTTATAGCAGCGAAGCTTTGAACATCGTATCGTTATCTACCGGCAGGCTTTTATCATGCTTTAGTGGTAAAAACTCACTGAGGTATTCTGATGATAATGGCGTTTCCTGGAATCCGGTTAAAAGTTTTGGAGCCGGCCACAGCATACTTACAGTAGTGACCTCACCACAGGATGAAATCTTTGTGGGAACCAAGGACGACGGCGTTTTTTATTCAAAGGATTTGGGTAATACCTGGACAGACATTACACCTTTTAAGTTTAATAAGTCAGAGACGATAGCGGACATGGGATTCAGTGACGGCAGCTTAATGTTTACAGGAAGCTCAAGTGACTTCTTTACTTCGCCAGACAAAGGTAAATCATGGACATCATCAGTTGCCGGATTACCTGCAAACTTCACCTACATGTTTCCGTACAGATTAAACAACGGAGATTTGTACGTACTAAGTATGGGACTAGTATTATTTAAATCAACTGATGGTGGTGCCAACTGGACTGAGCAAAACACACTCCCTGATGGGGTTTTGGCAATTTGTGTAGATAATAATGGTTGGTTTTACAAATCATCATTTTCAAACCCAAATGGTGGAGTGGTGTATATTTCCAAAGACAATGGGCAAACATTTTCCGTCCTATATAAGGTTAACGGCTTTGTTAACACTATGAATTTACTTGCTGATGGGTTTATCTATTACAGCGATTTTTTCAATCTATATAAGATATCCAACATTATTGATAATCAGGGCCAATATCCTACGCACGATAACATTTCGCAAACAATTGGTCAAATGGACCTGACCCTTTCTAACCGCAGTTTTCTTATTAATCAGAAAAGATTATTTTATGTTAGGGGTGGATTGATAAGATATTAGGAGTTAAAATCCTTTAAAGTTGTGTTCAAAGAAAAAGCCATCCGTCTCGGAATGGCTTTCTTAATATCTGATCTTCCGGTACTATCACACCTTGATCTCGACTTCAACACCGCTTGGCAATTCAAGCTTCATTAAAGCGTCAACAGTTTTTGAGTTTGAACTGTAGATATCCAATAATCTCTTGTAAGAGCATAATTGGAATTGCTCGCGTGCCTTTTTGTTTACGTGCGGTGAACGCAGTACAGTGAAAATTTTCTTTTCAGTCGGCAGCGGAAGCGGTCCGCTAACTACAGCGCCCGTAGGCTTTACTGTTTTTACGATCTTTTCAGCTGATTTATCAACCAGATTGTAATCGTACGATTTTAATTTGATTCTGATCCTTTGGCTCATTTTGTTTGTTTTTATAACCAACCCTAAGAGCTATTTGTTAGGATTGATTGTGTTTATTATTTCTATTAAAGTTGATTGGCAACTAATCTCTAATTACGCGTTCGCTGCAGCTTTTTTACCTTTTGCTTTAGCAACTACTTCTTCCTGTACGTTACGTGGCGCTTCAGCATAGTGATCAAACTCCATGGTTGAAGTAGCACGGCCCGAAGTGATGGTACGTAACTGAGTTACATAACCGAACATTTCTGACAGAGGTACAGTAGCCTTAATTACCTGTGAACCTGCACGTGAGTCCATGCCTAAAAGCTGGCCACGACGACGGTTCATATCACCGATAACATCACCCATGTTTTCTTCAGGGGTTAGTATTTCGATCTTCATGATCGGCTCCAGCAAT
>DATHLW010000034.1:0-7451 GCA_035487675.1 Mucilaginibacter sp.
ACCAACCAGATAGCTGCATCCCTGGCAACCAAAGCTGCTTCAGTAACTGATATGCTTAAAAAACTGGCTGACAAGGAACTGATCAATTACACCAAATACCAGGGTGTTACACTCACCCCTTCGGGTGAAAAGATAGCGATCAGCATTATTCGCAAGCACAGGCTTTGGGAATATTTTCTGGTTGAGAAGCTAAATTTTAAATGGGACGAGGTACATGATGTGGCCGAGGAACTGGAGCATATCGCATCTAAAGAATTGATCGACCGGCTTGATAACTTTATGGGCAACCCCAAATACGATCCACATGGCGACCCGATTCCTGATTGCAATGGTTTATTCAAAACCTATGAGTTAAAACCTGTATCAACCCTCTTTTCAAATGAATCCGGCATTGTTTCCGGTGTCAGGGATCATTCATCCTCGTTTTTGCAATACCTGGAAAAAATGCAGCTAACCATTGGCAAAAAGATAAAAGTTGCCGAAGTAAATGATTACGACCACTCGGTTATTTTATTGGTTGAGGATAAAAAAATCCACATCAGTCGCGAGGTCGCTAATAATCTGCTTATATCTATATGAATAACGAACAGAATCAATCACTAAGTAATGTACATAGCAGCGTCAGCACCGAAAATAAAATAGGCTGGCGCAAATTATTGGCTTTTATCGGTCCCGCCTACCTGGTAAGCGTTGGTTACATGGATCCGGGCAACTGGGCAACAGATATTGCAGGCGGAAGCGCTTTTGGGTATAAGCTGATATGGGTTCTATTCTTATCCAACCTGATCGCACTATTACTGCAATCGTTAAGCGCGCGTCTGGGTATTGTTCGTGGGCTTGATCTTGCACAAGCATCCAAAAACACATACCCACGCTTTGCCAATTTTTGTTTATACATATTGGCTCAAATCGCTATCATCGCCTGCGACCTGGCCGAGATCATAGGTATGGCCATAGGCCTGCAGCTATTGTTTCATTTGCCATTGATATGGGGTGTTTCACTTACTATTACCGATACTGTATTAATGCTCTTCCTGATGAACAAGGGCATGCGCAAACTGGAAGCATTCATTATAGCAATGATAGCCATTATCGGACTTTCATACCTGATCGAGATGTTTATTGTTGGACCCGATCTGCCCGGTATAGCTAAAGGTTTTATCCCAGGCAACTTATTCAAGGGTGATAAGGTAAGCCATGAAATGCTGTACATTGCCATCGGGATAATCGGGGCCACAGTGATGCCGCATAACCTGTACCTGCATTCGTCATTAGTACAGACACGGCAGATCACCAGGACAGATGAAGGAATTAAATCAGCCATAAAATTTAACCTTTTCGACACCACCATTGCGCTTAACCTTGCATTTTTTGTAAATGCAGCCATATTAATACTGGCAGCAAGTGCCTTTTTTAGAAACGGGTATTTCGAGGTTGCCGAAATTCAGGATGCTTACAAATTGCTGGAACATATCTTTGGTGCGCTTGCTCCGACTTTATTCGCAATAGCATTGATCGCTTCAGGTCAAAGCTCTACCATCACCGGTACACTTGCAGGCCAGATCATTATGGAAGGGCATATCAACCTGCGTATTGAGCCCTGGTTGCGCCGCCTGCTTACACGATTGCTGGCAATTATTCCGGCAATGTTAACCATCATTTATTTTGGTGAAGGCGGTTTGGGTAGTCTCATCATATTGAGCCAGGTGGTGCTTAGCCTTCAATTAGGTTTTGCTATTGTACCTTTAATTCATTTTACGTCAGACCGAAAAAGGATGGGTAAATTTGCTATAAGCTTAAAGGTTAAAATATTGGCGTGGGCATGTGCTATCCTGATCATTGGTCTAAATGGTAAATTAGTGATTGACCAGATAACCGATTGGATAAATCAATATCCATCTGCAGCAGGATGGATATACGGGTTGGTGGTACCTATAACAATCGGTATCGCGGGGTTATTGATTTATGTATTTTTAAGACCGATATTATTTAAACACTATTACCGTCCGGCACAAGTGCCGCATGGCTTGGCTACTAAGATCACCGACCTGACACCGATCTCTTACAATCACATAGCCGTTACAATTGACTTTTCAAAAAATGACCGGGATTGTATCCGGCATGCAATAATGCAGGGTGGCAAACATGCAAAATATACGTTAATACACGTTGTTGAAACAGCCGGGGCGCGCTATTATGGAACTGAGGTGATGGACCATGAAACACAAAGTGATGTGGATAACCTGAACAAATATGTCTCAGCAATGGCAGACCTGGGGTATAAGGCAGAGGCTAAGATCGGCTATGGCACAGCTGCCCGTTCTATAGCTAAAATTGTAAATGAGGGAAATGTTGATTTCATAGTGATGGGGTCACACGGCCACAGGGCTATCAAAGACCTTATTTTTGGCACTACCGTAAATTCAGTGAGGCATAGGGTCAATGTGCCGGTGCTTGTGGTCAAACCACAATAATAATCGCATATTTGCATCAAAAAAGCAGCGGGAATGAGCCAGCAGGATATTTATATAAAGAACAAAAGAGCTTATTTTGAATACTCGATACTCGACAAATACACGGCGGGCATAAAACTGCTGGGTACCGAGATAAAGTCTATTCGTGAAGGCAAGGCTAATCTGAATGATGCTTTTTGTACGTTTATTGATAGCCAGTTATATGTTCGCAACCTACACATATCCGAATACTCCTACGGATCATTTTATAACCACGAAGCCAAGCGTGATCGCGTACTGCTACTCAATAAAAAAGAGTTGAAAAAGCTCCAAACCCGTGGCGAAGAAAAGGGATTGACCATAGTACCGCTTGCACTCTTCATAAGCGAACGTGGTTTTGCCAAACTGGAAATTGGTCTTGCCCAGGGTAAAAAGACCTATGATAAACGCGATACCATGAAAGAGCGTGATACCAAAATTGAAATGGATAGAGCGATGAAAAGGTAATCTTATTTCGAATTTCGGAATTTCAATTTCGAATTTTATTTTAAATTTATCTTGTACAAGCATGAAATATGTATTAAATAAATCGCATTGGCTTATAAAAAATCCGACATTGTTTTCGGTAATCGCTCCGATAGTAGTAATAATAGCGATTTTATACGTTGTGTACCTCTCCATATATCAAAACGGTGGCGAGTTGGGTGGCGCAATACTCCTTCTATTAATTTTACTAGCCGCAGCTATTTTTGCTTTTGACAGGGTATTCGCTAAGTTTTTCAATAACAAAATGATAAGCCTTGTAGAATTGATTGTCTGCGTTTTAGTTTTATATTTTATATTGAAATAAGGTCTACATAAACTACTACTACCACGCCTTATCCCCCACCAATGGCACAAACCTGAAAGTATCCAACACATGTCTTTCGTAATCGTTCTCGGCAGTCTTCAGTATAGTAACCATTTTTTGGGTTTCAGCATCACCGACAGGTATTACCAATATGCCGCCTATCTTTAATTGTTTTAACAGTTCTTCGGGTACTAATGGTGCTCCGGCAGTAACAATGATCTTATCGTAAGGTGCATGTGCAGCAATTCCCTTTGAACCATCACCCAAAAAGAATTTGGGTTTATAGCCCATGTATGGCAAAACTTGTATCGTTCGCTCGTACAGTTTTTCTTGTCGTTCTATAGTATACACTTTCGCCCCTAACTCAAGCAAAATACAAGCCTGGTACCCTGAGCCTGTACCTATCTCAAGTACCTTATCCCCTTTTTTAATATGCAGTAATTGCGTTTGATAGGCCACCGTATAAGGCTGCGAAATAGTTTGTCCCTCACCTATCGGGAAGGCAATATCTCTGTAAGCCTGGTTCCAGAAAGTCTCATCAAAAAAGTAATGGCGTTGAACTTTACCAATGGCTTTCAATACACCTTCATCCTCAATACCTTTCTTTTTTAATATATCAACCAACTGTTTCCGGGCGCCTTTCTCGCGGTAATTATCAACAAATTTGTAGCTCATCTAAGTGCAAAATTAACATGATTTGAAGGAATTTAACGGGATATTAGGATTTTTATCTGTGCTGAAAATCAGTGTCAATACGGGTCGACATCAGGTTGTATAATACTCCCCTTACTCAATTTGGTGGTCTGGAACTGTGTAATAATATCTTTGATAACAGTTTTTACCCTATTAATAGATACCCCATCCTTTTCAAATTTGAGCATGATGGACTTGATATAATAGTTGCGAATACGACTGATCAGTGGCACTTCGGGGCCAATCACCCGATCACCAAAATTCTTACGTAGTTCTGTTGCCAGGTATTCGGCCTGATTATATAACACATCTGCATTTTTGTGTTTGATGTCAAGATTAATGATGCGGTAAAACGGGGGGTATCTAAAACTCCGGCGTTCTTCCATTTCTGTCAGGTACAAATCCTTGTAATCGTTTTCTATAACCTGCTTTATCACCCGGTGGTTCGGGTCATAAGTTTGTATCACCACCTTACCCTGTTTTCCGCGACGCCCTGCCCTACCGCTCACTTGAGCAAGCATCTGGAAGCTACGTTCATTAGCCCTGTAATCAGGGTATTTTAACAGGCTATCGGCATTGATGATACCAATGACAGTTATATCCGAAAAATCCAGCCCTTTGGCTACCATCTGAGTACCGACAAGTATATCTATCTTTTTCTCTTCCAGGTCATTCAAAATATTCTGCAGGGAGTTTTTTGAACGGGTTGTGTCCAAATCCATCCGGGTTATGCGGGCTTTAGGAAGCAGCATACTTAATTCGTCTTCTATTTTTTCGGTACCAAAGCCCTTATACTCCAGGTGGGTTGAACCACACGCCGGGCAAATTGAAGGTGCATCTTCCTTGTAGCCGCAATAATGACAATGCAGCTTACCGCTGCTTTTATGGTAAGTCAGGCTAACATCACAGTTAATGCATTTAGGCGTATAGGCACAAACTTTACAAATGAGCAATGGCGCATATCCCCTGCGATTTTGAAATAGGATCACCTGCTCCTTATTGGCAAGTGCATTAGCCATGTCTTCCATCAGTACACTGGTAAAGTGCGATTGCATGGTTTTCTTTTTCATCTCGTCTGTGATGCTTACCACTTCAGTTTGTGGTAGTTCTACTCCGCCAAATCTTTCTGATAACTCAACCAACCTATATTTGTGCATGCGGGCATTGTAGTAAGTTTCAAACGAAGGCGTTGCAGAACCTAACAGCACTTTACTATGATATGTGTTGGCCAAATAAATGGCGGCATCACGGGCATTGTAGCGGGGAGCAGGGTCGAATTGTTTATAGGAAGTTTCGTGTTCCTCATCTACGATGATCAAACCCAAGTCGTTAAAAGGCAAAAACACAGATGAGCGCGCACCTAATACCACTTTATATTCGTGGCGCAATACTTTTTGCCAAACCTCAACCCGCTCATTATCATTAAATTTTGAGTGATAAACCCCAATACTGCTGCCGAAATATTGTCGCAAACGTTCAATAATATGAGTTGTCAGGGCAATCTCCGGTAAAAGGTATAACACCTGTCTTCCCGAGTTGATCATGTCCTCTATCAGGCGAATATAAAGCTGTGTTTTCCCGGATGAAGTGACACCATGTAATAACACTACATCTTTTTGTTCGAATTGCTCCTTTATTTCAGTCAAGGCGTTGTCCTGGTTTTCGCTTAACAGGAAATCACTGCTGAATTCATCCTCGTCAAAATATAAACGACTTACATTTTTCTCTTCGGCGATAAATATTTCTTTCTCTATCAATGATTTGATACTGGCATCCCCTGCACCGCTTTCTTCAATTAATTCACTTTTTGAGATAGTTTTCTGATGCCGCGCAAGCTTAATATAGGCCAGCACAGCATCAGCCTGTTTAGGGGCACGTTTTTCCAATATCGGGAATAGCTCTCTTAAATTATCCGGATCATTGTAAACGGGGTTGAGTTTGATAAAGGTTTTCTTTCTTGGTTTGTAGCGTTCACTCACCTCCTCAGAAATATTGATGATATTCTTTTCGAACATCAGTTTCAGAATGGGCATTACGGTTTTTTGCCCGAGCAGCTTTGCAATATCACCAACAGTAAGTTCAGGCTGTAATTCAAGGGCCTCTACGATCATAAACTCCTTATCATGCAAAGCAGACTTATCAACTTCAAAATCTTTATTGAGGACAACCTTGGTTTCACTGGCTAATTTTAAGGCTGATGGCAAAGCAGCGTTCATTACCTCGCCTACATTACACATATAGTATTCTGCCAGCCATTGCCAAAATTGTAACTGGCGCTCAGAAACTACCGGGTGATCATCCAGCACTTCCATTAAATACTTTGCTTCGTATTTTTCAGGAGCCTGGTTGCCAATTGAAGCAATAATAGCTGTGTATAATTTGCTCTTACCGAATTGGACCACCACACGTTTACCGACCACAACCGCGCTATTCATCTGAAAAGGCACGCGATAGGTATAGTTCTTCGCTATTGCAAGGGGTAAAATAACCTCAACAAAAAGCGTCTCCCTATCGGTATGTTTTACTTCGGCAAATTCGAGCATTATGATTATCTATTTCTAAAAGCAGCCAATGCCATGGTGGCCCAGCCTGCAATAAACAATAGTCCGCCGAGTGGTGTTATTGGCCCCATTACAATCAACCAGCTCCAACCCAGTAATTCGCGGCAGGCTAATAAATATAACGACCCGGAGAAGAATATTATACCAAAGGTAAAAAGATAATAGGATGCGTTAGTCAAACGGTTACCGGGCCGGGCGAATGTAGAAAGGAATAACAGCGCAAACACATGGTAAAACTGGTATTGCACTCCGGTATGCCATATTTCTAACTGCTGCACTGATAAGTATTGTTTTAATCCGTGGGCTGCAAATGCACCTGAAATTACCGCCAGCAAACCAAGTATAGAAGCAGTAACAATTATTTGTCTGTTCATGGAGATATAAAGTGCTAAGTTACCAATTGAAAGTATTACTTTACGGCTGAGCTGTAAAAATCTACCTTTGTAATACAACAGACATGAAACGACTCATATTTGCCACCATAATATTGCTGATAGCAACCGTGCTGGTAACCGTCGTATATTTTAAAAACTTAAATGGCACCTCACAACAGGCCACACAGGTGTTACGCAGTATTCCTAACGATGCATCGCTGATACTGGAGTTTAATAATGAAAAGAGCTTTTATGATATTTTCACTGGTAATACCCTATTTGCAAATATTGTTGGTGAAGATAAAATGGCTGAATTTGCGGCCCTCAAAAAGCGTGTTTTACAAAACCCGGTGATAGAACCCCATTTAAATGGCCAAAACTTATATGTATCACTACATCCTCAAAAAGGTAACGATGTTGATTTTCTGATCACCATGTCTATTCCCAAAGGTTTTGAGCCCGAATTGTTTAATGAATTGTCTAAACAAAAGAAAAACGGCCTGGTGCTCAACACTTTTAG
>DATHLW010000035.1:0-2211 GCA_035487675.1 Mucilaginibacter sp.
TTTGCATAAGATGGCTGCGTATGCATGGATACAGCGATAATTTTAGAACCGGGTGAAAATTTGCGGATCTGCAGAGTGGCTTCAAGGCCGCTTATGCCAGGAAGATTAATATCCATGATAACTACGTCAGGCCTTAACTCCCTCGATATTTCAATAGCTTCTTCGCCGGTAGCACATTCGGCGATGACCTGGAAACGCTCATCACGGTTAAAAATAAATTCCCATGTTTGTCTTACTAATTTGTGATCGTCAGCAATAAGAATAGTGATCTTTTTCATAAATAAAGGTTTAAATAAAGGCTGGCACGAATTGAACTTGGTTTTCTTAGAGTAGGAAGCATCAAATTATGAAACATCAATTCATTTTCCAAGGAAATTCTACGATAGTAAAACCACGTATCTCTGTTTAAATAAAAGCATACAAGTTGTTTTAAAAAAAATTCCCACTGATTTATTTGTTTTCATAAAATTTCGGCAACGACCAGTTGAATCTTACTGCCAGAACTCTTATAATAAAAACAATGATAATACCCAGGATATAGGCAAGGTTTTGATCAATGTATAAATTCAATAGTAGAAAGAAAATTGCACCACCAATAATGCTTGCTAAGGCGTAAATTTCTTTTTGAAAAATGAGGGGAACGTTATTCAATAATACATCCCTCAATACTCCACCGAAACAACCGGTGATAGTCCCAAGCATTATACAAATGCCAATATTTAATCCATGGTCAATTCCCTTTTGAATGCCAATCATTGTAAACAGACCCAATCCTAATGCATCAAAAATAAACAGCATTTTGTCTAATTTTTTCAAATAGCTGCCAAAGAAAAGTGCTGCTAAAAAGCCGGCAATTATTACCCAGACTGCAGTCATGTTCTTTAACCAGGCGACCGGAAAATCACCAATTAATAAATCTCTTATAGTTCCTCCGCCTATTGCCGTTGCAAAAGAAATGATAAGTACGCCGAATGGATCCAATTTTTTCTCCATAGCGGCAAATGCACCTGCGGCTGCAAAACTAAAAGTGCCAAGTATATCAATAATGGAAATAAAGTTTAAATGCATTGAAGACAAATGTAGAATTTAAGAATAAAAAAGATTGGAAGATATATTTGTTAATTTATTACAACCCATAACACTATGTAACCGAATTGGAAAGTATTCAGAGCAATGCATGATGACTATTGCAAGGCCAGGTAATCTATACTTTAAGATTTCCCGTTTTTATTTTATTGATTTCGGGGTTTCATTTTGAAAGTTACATTGCCCAGTATAGCATTAGTAAGGACAATACGGACTCTGATTAATGTGTGAATTATATAATTTATAAATAGAACCATATAACAATTATCAGGATATGTATACTCACTTTTGTATCACCTAAATCCTGAAAATGAAGCCTTCAATGATTTCCTCAATAGCTATAACAGTACCTGGGTACCCCTATTTCTCAATTCAAATTCATAAATATATACTTCTACAGATAATAAATTATTAGGTAACTATATATCTATTCATCTTGTCTCAGTAAAATAGAAATTGATATGCAAAACAAATTTTGAAAGGACCAGGATTATAAAGAAAGAAACAACCATTCCACAATTCTTTGATTAAAACCACAAAAAATGAAAAACTTCCTTTACCCGGTATTATTGCTTTCGTCAATGATATCATGCACAAAAGATAAAGAACAGTTGCCCGATCATGCAACAAAATTGATTTTCACTATGGGCGGTAAAAATTATTCATTCGATGAGCTATATGAAGCAAAGCAATATTGGGCATGTGGACTCCATCAATATGAGACGGAGGCAATGACCAGGGATAATCAATTTTTCAAGATCAATTTAACGGCAGTTGATAATTTGTTGCCGGGTGATTATATATCCGGAGAGGAACCGACGAATATGGTTGCCAGGACTTGTACTTTTTGGTATAGCGGCAGTGGAACCAGTTACACAGCAAAGCATTTTGTGATCACGGTCACGTCATATGAAGACGGAATACTGAATGCCAGCTTCGAGGGTGGATTAATAACAGACGGAAGTATTAACGGAGAAGTTTTTAATAAGTAAATTATCAAATCATATTTAAAGCAAAGCCACTATGGAAAAAATTACGATCCTGGTTACCGATGATCAAGCCATGGTGAGAGAAGCATGGAGCTTTATTTTAAGGAGTAACCCGAAGTTCGAGGTAATTGCCGAA
>DATHLW010000036.1:0-4738 GCA_035487675.1 Mucilaginibacter sp.
AAAATCGTCCTATGCTGTGCCAGGATTGTATTTTTACGATAACGAAGTAGTACATATCGCAAAGAATATAAAGCCATCACCACGAGGCGAATACGAGATCACCGATGTAAACCGGGCTTATCTTGAAAAGAAACGTTTGCATGTAGGGGTAATGGACCGCGGCACAGCCTGGTTGGATACCGGCACATTTGATTCTTTGAGCGACGCTACAGAGTTTGTAAGAGTAATTGAAAAGCGCCAGGATACCAAGATTGGCTGTATTGAGGAGGTAGCCTACAGGCACGGATTTATTGACAAGGAACAGTTAAAGGTACTTGCCGAAAAATATATCAAAAGCGGTTATGGAATGTATTTGAAAAACCTCCTTCAATAAGAAAGTTCCTGTAAAATTATATCAATCAGATTCGGACTGTCGGCCATCAGCCATTTGATTTCCTTGTCTTTCCTGAACCAGGTTAACTGGCGTTTAGCAAACCGGCGAGTGTTTTGTTTGATTAGTTCTATGGCGGTATTCAAATCGGTTTTCCCATCAAAATAATCAAACAGCTCACTATACCCCACGGTATTGAGGGCGTTAAGGTGCCGGTATGGTAAAAGCGATCTCACTTCTTCAACCAAACCCTGTTTTACCATTATATCAACACGTTGATTGATCCGGCCATATAAAACCTCTCTTGGCAGATTCAACCCTATTTTGATGCTCTCAAAGGGCCTTTTGCTAGCGACCGCCATTCTATAAGATGAAAAAGGTTTGCCCGTAGTTTCGAAGACCTCTAATGCCCTGATCAATCTTTGTGGATTATTCAAATCGACCTGTTTGTAATAGATAAGGTCAGCGGATTTAAGTTTTTCCTGTAGATATTCGATACCTTTTTCGGTGAACTCTTGATTAAGGTTAGTTCGGATGCCAGGATCAGCTACAGGCAATACATCAAAGCCTTGTGTAACTGCTTGTATAAATAACCCTGATCCACCAGCCATTATAACGTCGTCATGAGTTTTAAAAAGTTCATCTAATAATTGCAATGCTTGCTTTTCAAAATCACCCACCGTAAAATTTTCGGTTATTGAATGTGAATTAATGAAATGATGTTTAACCTGTGATAATTCTTCAGCGTCAGGCTTGGCGGTTCCGATCGACATCTCACGATAGAATTGCCGGGAGTCGGCTGAGATTATTTCCGTATTCAACTGTTGCGCGAGTTTAATGGCAACGGCAGTTTTACCCACAGCGGTAGGGCCTGCAATTACAATCAGAGTTTTTTGAGGAAAAGATGGATGGTTCATAGATATTGATACTTAATAATTCTATTCCGGTTCTATGAACTATGAACCATTATTTATAGGCTATTAATAATCGTCACCGCCAAGATGTGGGTGACCTTCATCCTCGAAGCCTTCATTGTCGGAAAATTCGCCGCCGAATTCATCTTCCTCCTCTTCCTCGCTTTCATGAGGTTCTTCGTCTACCTCCAGGTCGCCTTCTGTATCCAGTACTTCTGTGAAACCTTCTTCAGCATCCTCTGGAGTAAATTCCATCTCGTTAAGGAAATCAAAATCTTCGCTGACCGGAGGTAATATGGTTGGGTTAAATACATTACCGAATTGTTTTGGCGCTTCTCCGGCAGATCTTACCACTGCCGGGTAGGTTGTACCAGGAGTTTCATCCAGGATGATTTTTAATAATTCAATATGAAAATCAAAAGGGCGGTCGAAATTAAAAGTATAGTAGAACTTTTGATGCGGATCATCTATCCGGTTGCTTAGCTTTACTTTATCCATCAATATTACGCCACGATCAATCCTGCGTTGATTTGGTAAAAAGGTGATTTCCTCGCCCTTTATCCATTGGTCATTGCTGACATAGAATGAAGACGGAAATTCACAATTATAGCCTATTGACTGATGTATTGCGCGGTGAAAGTCCTCGAAATTTTGGTTAGATTTTATATCTATTTCCCTAACCACGTCATCGTAGTCTTCAAAAGCAACCCGAAATCTGTATACTGCCATTTTATTCGTAGAATTTTACAAAAGTAATTGTTTTAATTTAAAATGTGTTTGCCACAACTTTTAAGCCAATTTCTGCGCCTTTTCTGATCGTGAAATCAAGAGCCGCTTCGCGTGAGTTGGGAATTTCGCCCTCCAGTATCGCTTCGCGAATCTGATTTTTGATTATTCCTACTTCGCGGCCTTCTTTTATGCCAAAAATATGCATAATATCAAGCCCGCTGATAGGTGGCTGCCAGTTACGTATTTTATCTCTTTGTTCAACATCTTTTATTTTTTGCTGAACCAGTTCAAAATTATTTCTGTATTTTTTTATTTTGTATTCATTTTTTGTAGTTATGTCTGCTTTACACAACAACATAAGTGCCTCAATGTCATCGTTGGCATCAAACAACAACCTGCGCACTGCCGAATCTGTAACTACGTCCTGGGCCAGAACAATAGGGCGTAAGTGAAGTTGAACCATTTTCTGCACAAACTTCATTTTCTCGTTTAGCGGCAACTTCAGTTCGGCAAATATTTTGGGAACCATACGTGCACCCCTGTCTTCATGCCCATGAAAGGTCCATCCGTGCCCCGGCTCGAATCGTTTGGTCGCTGGTTTGGCAATGTCGTGTAATATCGCGGCCCATCTTAACCAAAGATCATTAGTTGTTGCAGCAATATTGTCCAGCACCTGTAAGGTATGGTAAAAATTATCCTTGTGGCCTTTCCCGTCAATATAATCCACCCCATGCAGTTTAGCCATCAACGGAAATATCTTATGCAGCAGGCCTGTATCAAATAAGTAAATAAAACCAACAGAAGGCTTTGGCGATAAGATGATTTTGTTCAACTCTTCTGTAATACGTTCCTGCGATATGATCGCAATACGCTCCACATTTTGTTTAATGGCCTCAACGGCTATTTCATCAATGGCAAAATTCAATTGCGAGGCAAATCGGATAGCCCTAAGCATACGCAGTGGGTCATCAGAAAATGTTTCTGCCGGGTCAAGCGGTGTCCTGATCAATTTTTGCTCAAGGTGCTTAACGCCGTCGAAAGGATCAAGCAGTTCGCCAAGCTGATCAGGATGCAAAGCAATAGTCAGCGCATTGATCGTAAAGTCACGACGCTTCTGATCATCTTCCAACGTCCCATTCTCTACAATAGGCTTACGTGAGTGCGCGCGGTACGACTCCTTTCGGGCACCAACAAACTCCACCTCTACATCCTTATACTTCAGCATTGCTGTGCCGAAGTTTTTGAATACGGATAATTTTACTTTTAGTTTTTGTGCAACACTTTCTGCAAAGTCTATTCCGTTGCCCATCACCACAATATCAATATCTTTCGAGGGGCGGTTTAATAAAAGATCGCGCACAAAACCACCTATCACATAAGCTTGTACATTTTGCTCAGCGGCAATGCCGCTTACTATGGAAAATAAAGGATGTTGCAGGTGTTGTTTCATGCTATGTTATGCTTTATTATTTCAAAAGCATAAATTATTCGGATACAAAAATCGTAATTAGAAAGCCTAAAACCATAATAAAATTAACGACGGATGAATTCAAACTGCCCGTCTGGGTTAAGGCGCATAATGGTTGACGGTTTTTTCTTCTCTGTATTATGCTGTTCGAGGTTCACCACATAATCCACGCCATTAATGATTTCTTGTTCAACTTCATCAAAATTTTGGGGCGATGGGCTGCCACTGATATTAGCAGAAGTGGATACCAGGGGTCTACGAAGTCGCTGGATCAATTGTTGGCAAAAATCGTGTTTTACAATCCGGATGCCTACGCTTCCATCGGTACTGATCAGTGCAGGTGAAATATTTTTTGCTCCCGGCATCACCAGGGTAAGTGGATTTTCAGCATATTCGATCAGATCATAAGCAATAGAAGGGACTTCCTGTATATAGCTTTCCAGTTTATTTTCGGTGTCCAGCAGAATGATCATGCTTTTGGCCTCGTCGCGTTGTTTAAGTGCGTATATTTTTTTAACGGCTTCTGTATTAGTAGCGTCACAGCCAATACCCCAGATGGTATCAGTAGGATAGAGGATAATACCACCCTCTTGTAGTATTTTTAAAGCTTTAGCAACTTCTTCTTTCAGCATATTATAAATATAGGCTTAACGCGTTTATAATTTCGAGTTCATCAATTAGCTGCATACATTTTGGAATGCCATACAGTTTGCAGGTATTGCGTACACAGGGTTCACATTCCAATTGTCCCGCACGTATCACCCTCAGGAATTGTTTGTTATACGGTGCAGTATTAAATTCATTACCGGCGCCAAATAATACGATGGTGGGCACGTTTAAACTGTTCGCCAGGTGTGCAGGGCCCGAATCGGTAGTAAGAATTGCTTTTGACGATGCCATCAGTTGGCATAGACCTTCAAGACTTGTCTTACCGGCACAGTTTTCAACCTGTTCGCTGTTTTCTACACCATTTAATAATTCATCAATGTATTCCTTTTCCTTCGGAGATCCAACCAAAATAAATTTAGTGTTTTTAAAGGCATTGGTTAGCGAACTGATTAACCGCTTACCTTTATCAATCGGCATTCTACGTGATATGGCTTCCGAATTGAAATTTAATACAACCTGATTGTAATTATGTTCAGTAGTTTTAGCATGAAGGTTGACCAGCCTTTCCGTTATCTTTTTCCCGGTAAATTGTTCTAATAACGAGATATATTCATCCGCACGGTGAAGGTTTGGCGGTTTTTTATAACT
>DATHLW010000037.1:0-13164 GCA_035487675.1 Mucilaginibacter sp.
GATTACCACATGGGTTCGGCAGCTGAACTATGTGCCGAAGAATGTCATATCAGTCGCGAAGATCAGGATGCCTATGCCATTGAATCTTACAAAAGGGCGCAAAAAGCACAGACTGAAGGTAAATTTAAGGATGAAATTACCCCTGTCGAACTAAAAGATAAGAAAGGCGATATTACTTTATTCGCTGATGATGAAGAGCCTAAAGCAGTAAAGTTTGATAAAATACCAACCTTGAAACCCGTTTTTAAAAAGGACGGTACAGTAACTGCCGCCAATGCATCTACCCTGAACGATGGCGCTGCAGCATTGGTTTTGATCAGCAAGGATAAAGCAGATGAATTGGGCATTAAGCCATTAGCTAAGATCATATCCTATGCCGATGCACAGCAGGCACCGGAGTGGTTTACCACTACCCCATCCAAAGCTATCCCGTTAGCATTGCACCGCGCAGGCTTATCATCCAATCAAATAGATTATTTTGAGATAAACGAAGCTTTCTCTGTTGTATCAATTGCCAATAATCAGAAATTAAACCTTGATCCAGCCAAAGTGAACGTAAATGGTGGTGCTGTTTCAATCGGGCACCCGCTGGGTGCTTCGGGAGCGCGAATTATTGTAACTTTATTGCACGTATTACAACAAAACGGCGGTAAATTTGGTGCAGCCGGAATTTGTAATGGTGGCGGTGGCGCCAGTGCAATGGTTATCGAAAATTTGCGTTAATTAGGGTAATGAAGAAAATACTGATAGTATGTTTAATGGTAGCTATGTTGCCGCTATGCGTTTTTGCGCAGCATTCAGACGACAGCGATCACACCAGGGATTTAATGATCCTCCAGGATAGTTTAAATCATCTTGGTAAAAAATTCATTAATGAGGATACCGAAATGGAGCGTATGAATGCCAATACGCAATTTATCCAGACTTTGGTACAGGCGCTCAAAATGCCCCATTCCTTTAATTTTCCATTTGATTCTGTTAAAAGCGTGAGCATATTAAACTCACCTGATAACCGATACCGAATCATCTCCTGGCATATCACTTTTGACGATGGCAGCTATCGTTTCTACGGCACCATACAGATCAATACAGGTGAAAGCTTAAAGATGTATCCGCTCACAGACTATACCCCTTACATCAAAAACGCTGAAGACACGGTAACCAATAATACCCAATGGTTCGGTGCGCAGTACTATAAGATCATCCCGGTATATTCAGGTCAAAACCCCTATTATGTATTATTAGGATGGAAAGGCAATACAGTAAAATCTACCAAAAAGGTAATTGAGGTACTTTCATTTAACCGTGAAGGTAAACCTGTGCTGGGTATGCCTGTGTTTATCGGCAACGGCAAAACACGCAAAAGAGTAGTATTTGAATATGCCCGCCAGGTTTCTATGTTATTAAAATACGATGATAATCAACACCTTATAGTTTTTGACAATTTAGCGCCACCTGATAAAAAACAAAACGGCAAATTCGATTCGTATGGCCCGGATATGAGCTACAATGGCTACCGTTTTAAAGACGGCCATTGGATTTACATAGATAATGTAGATATGCGTAATGCACCGGATAATCATGACAATGATTATATCGATCCTAAAAAACAAGCAGAAATCGATAAGGCTACAGCGCCTAATAATTAGTTAAAAGTTGATCGAGTTGGATTAGGTTGATTGAGTTGGAATGAGTTTAACTTAATCAACAATTTACTTAGTCAACTTAATCAACCACTCACTTAATCAACTAAATCAACTAATTACAAAATAATTACTATCTTCATTCCAATACTTTCGGTATAAAATTTTGATTTGCCGGAATTATACTATTTTAGCCCAATTTTTCAATAATTAACATGACTCAAGATCTCGTGGAAGCTCCTGTAGCTACAAAATCGAAGTACCCTAAAAGTGTGCCATTTATTATTGGCAACGAAGCTGCAGAACGTTTCAGTTACTATGGTCTGCGTTCAATATTGGTAACCTTCCTGGTCGCTCAATTTTATAATCCTGCGCACATTGCCTCATTAACTACCCAGGCAGAGGCACATGCCAATGAAATTACCCATTTGTTTGTAACACTTTCTTATTTTATGCCGCTTGTGGGCGGTATCATGGCCGACTGGTTCTTCGGAAAGTACAAAGTGATCTTATGGATATCCATAGTATACTGCCTGGGCAATTTATTCACTTCTTCATTTACCACCAATTTAAATTTATTTAGTACGGGGCTGATACTGATCGCCATTGGCGCCGGCGGTATCAAATCCTGTGTATCGGCCAATGTCGGCGACCAGTTCGACAAATCAAACCAGGACCTGCTTTCGAAGGTTTACGGCTGGTTCTATTTCAGCATCAATGCCGGTTCGATGGTGTCAACCATGCTTATTCCATGGGTGTATCAAAATTATGGCCCGAGGCTGGCATTTGGAATACCGGGTGTGTTGATGGCTCTGGCGACGATTATTTTCTTCTCGGGTCGTAAAATGTATGTAAGGGTTCCGCCTGCCGGCGTAAACAAAAATAATTTTGTTTTCATCTCAGGTTACGCATTAGTCAACCTTGGGAAAAAACAGAAGGGTCAGTCGTGGCTGGATGTTGCCAAGGATAAATTCGATCCCGAAAAAGTGGAGGGGATCAAAGCAGTTTATCGGGTTATGTCGGTGTTTTTCTTTGCGCTTGCGTTCTGGATCGTCTGGGACCAGAACCTCTCGGAATGGGTTTTACAGGCGGCTAAAATGGACCGTACGATCAACCTGGGCTTTACAAAATTCACTCTGCTTGCCGGCCAGGTACAAACCTTTAATCCCGTTTTTTTACTCTTATTCATACCAATATTCAATTATTGGGTATACCCCTGGTTCAATAAGATAGGCCTCAAAGCCACACCACTACGCAGGTTGGGCGTAGGTTTGGTACTCACCGCGTTATCATTTGTTATCATAGCCCTGATACAAACCAATATCGATCATGGCGGGCATCCTTCCATCTGGTGGCAGGTATTTGCATACGTTATTCTTTCTGCTGCTGAGGTTTTGGTGTCCATTACCGGGCTCGAATATGCCTACACCCACTCGCCAAAATCAATGAAAAGCACCATGACAGCAATTTGGCTAATGGTGGTATCGGTTGGCAACCTGATCACGGCGGCAGTTAACAGCAATATTGCCGATGGCGGAATCCTTGCCAAATATTTGGTTGGTGCAAATTATTACTGGTACTTCGACGTATGCATGATTATGGCCTTTGTGGTGGTGTTCCTTTTTGTTTCACCAAGAATCAAAGAGCACAATTATATTGAAAACCCTGAGCCTGAGATTAAAAACCAGATCATTGCGGATACCGATAACCTATAGTTTTGTAACATTTAAACCGATTTCTAATCATAATTTTCAGGCAACAAATTTATAATTTACCTTTGCCTGCTTATTTCTTATTAAAATTAATACCTGAGCGTGCCCGACAGCATTGTTATTATACCAACTTATAACGAGATAGAGAATATTGAGCGTATCATCCGCAAAGTATTTTCTCTGCCTCATGATTTCCATGTGCTAATTATTGATGATGGTTCACCCGATGGCACGCCATTGATTGTTAAGCAATTACAAAAAGAATACCCTGAACGCCTTTTCATGGAGGAACGTGCAGGCAAACAAGGATTGGGCACCGCTTATATACATGGTTTCAGGTGGGCGCTGGCGCATCAGTACGATTTTATATTTGAGATGGATGCTGATTTTTCGCATAATCCTGATGACCTGCTCAAATTGCGCCAGGCTTGTATTGATGGCGCCGATGCAGCGATAGGTTCGCGCTATATTAAAGGCGTCAATGTGGTAAACTGGCCCATGAGCCGCGTGCTGATGAGCTATTTTGCATCTGTTTATGTTCGCTTTATTACCGGTATTGATATCCAGGATTCGACCGCAGGTTTTATGTGCTACAAACGCGGCGTACTGGAGACTTTAGAACTTGATAAGATAAAGTTTGTGGGCTATGCCTTCCAGATCGAAATGAAATACACTACCCTTAAGCACGGCTTTAAAATTGTCGAGGTGCCTATCATCTTTACCGATCGTACCGAGGGAACCTCAAAAATGTCAACCAAGATATTCCGCGAAGCAATCTTCGGCGTTATCCAGATGAAGGTGAATAGTATTTTCAGGAAATATCCGGAGGGATGATTGATTGCGGAATTCGAAATGCCGATTTCGGAAGTGTTTAAAATTTCACATTGAGCAGTTCATTCCGCATTCGGCACTCCGACTTCCGACTTTAAAGAATAAATGCTAATTTCGTTGGCAATGAATGAACATCTTGATCCTGACCGCGAACGCCTCTCTCCTGCCGAACGGGATATAGAAAAAGTGTTGCGCCCGCAGGTTTTTGAGGATTTTACCGGTCAGCATAAAATATTAGCCAATTTAAGGGTATTTGTACAGGCTGCCCGCCAACGCGGCGAAGCACTGGATCATGTGCTGTTGCATGGCCCTCCCGGATTAGGAAAAACCACGCTTTCGCATATTATCGCCAATGAGATGGGTGTTGGTATCAAGATCACATCAGGGCCTGTTTTGGATAAGCCCGGCGATCTTGCCGGGTTACTCACCAATCTGGAAGCCGGGGATATTTTATTTATCGACGAGATACACCGCTTAAGCCCGTTGGTTGAGGAATACCTGTATTCAGCTATGGAGGATTTTAAGATCGACATCATGCTCGAGACCGGCCCTAACGCCCGTTCGGTACAATTGTCATTAAATCCATTTACACTGGTAGGTGCTACCACCCGTTCAGGCTTACTTACAGCACCATTACGCGCCCGATTTGGAATTAATTCAAGACTTGAATACTATGATGCTAAATTGTTAACCACCATAGTTTTAAGATCAGCATCTATTTTGAAAACACCGATCAGTGAGGAAGGCGCCTTTGAGATAGCACGCCGCAGTCGTGGTACCCCGCGTATAGCCAATGCCCTGCTGCGCCGTACACGCGATTTTGCCCAGATCAAAGGCGACGGAAACATTGATACGGCTATTGCCAATTATGCATTGAACGCACTGAATGTAGATCAGCACGGTTTGGATGAAATGGATAATAGGATATTGTTGACCATCATAGATAAGTTTAAAGGCGGTCCTGTAGGCTTAAAAACAATAGCAACCGCAGTAGGTGAAGATGAAGGAACTATCGAAGAAGTTTATGAACCGTTTCTGATTCAGGAGGGCTTCCTGATGCGTACCGCGCGCGGCCGTGAGGCAACAGATAATGCTTATAAGCATTTAGGCAAGTTGCGTACTGGGGGCAACTCCACTTTGTTTTAAGACTGTTATTTTTCTGTTACATCCGCTTACAGTATAAAAAACTTGTTTCTTTTGTTGCTACCATTATAATCATCATGAAAAATAAGACCTCCTGCAAAAAGATCATCCTGTCAATTTTACTGGTTTGCGGTTTATTTACCGTGGCATCGGCACAAAAACTCAAAGTATGTGTAGCCGGCCTCAACCATGATCATATTTATAACATTCTGAATGCTTATAAGAATGGACAGGTAGATATCATCGGCATTGCCGAACCAAACCAGGAGCTATGGAAAAAATACGGCAAGCAATTTAACCTGCCAGATGCTGTTTTTTATACCGATCTGAAAACCATGCTGAAGGGAAAAAAACCGGATGCTGTGCTGGGTTACAACGCAGTTGGCAATCACGTAGATATTGTTGAAGTATGTGCGCCGCTGGGTATTCCGGTGATGGTGGAAAAACCTTTGGCTGCTACGTTAGAGCAGGCAAAACGTATTGAAGAATTGGCTGATAAATATCATATCAAAGTATTAACCAACTACGAAACCACCTGGTACCCGTCCTACCGGGATGTTTACATATCTGTAAATAATGACAGCATCGGTCCGATCAAAAAAATGGTAGTACATGACGGGCACCAGGGACCAAAAGAAATAGGCTGCAGCAAAGAGTTTTTAGCCTGGCTGACTGACCCTGTTCTAAATGGAGCAGGTGCCTTAAATGACTTTGGCTGCTATGGTGCAGATCTGATGACCTGGTTTATGCATGGCCAAAAGCCAATCGCTGTTACAGCTATTGCGCGGCATTACAAACCCGAGGTTTATCCAAAAGTAGAAGATGACGCCACGATCCTTGTCGAATATCCCGGCGCAACAGGACAAATAGAGGCTTCATGGAACTGGCCCTTCTCCATAAAAGATCTGGAAGTATTTGGCGAACATGGTTATTACCACGCCCTTAACGGAACCGAGATTACCAGTCGCATGCGTGAGAATGAGAAAGGTGCAAAAACGGCTTCTGCATTAGCTGTACCTATTAATGACCCATTAATTTACCTGGTAGCTGCACTTAAAGGTGAAGTAACTACAGACGATCAATCATCACTAAAATACAATATGATCGTGATGCAAATACTGGATGCAGCCAAAAGATCCATTAAAGAAGGTAAGCGGATAGTTTTATAAACAGTGGCGAATATTGTTAACATTTAACGGTAGGATAACCTTATTTTCTTTTAATTTCGCCGTACAAAAACAATACATCTCATTATGTCAAAGCTAACATCTGCCCTCATTGCACTTGGCTTATTTGCAACAATTACCTGCCAGGCCAAACCTATAGATAAACCGATAGCAGAACTATCTGTTACCTTAATGCCGCAAAATAATGCTGCCATTATGGGCCGTAAGCAGGTGCCTATTTTATGTTATCACCAAATACGCGACTGGCGCCCGAAAGATTCCAAAACATCAAAAGACTATATCATACCTCCTGCTGCATTTAAAGCCCACATGAAATTATTGGCCGATCAGGGTTACCATACCATACTGCCAGACCAGTTGTATGATTACCTAACCAAAGGCACACCGCTGCCAAGTAAGCCTATCATGCTGACATTTGATGACACCGACCTTGACCAGTTCGAGATTGCCCGTCCTGAAATGAAGAAATATGGCTTTAAGGGCGTATTTTTTATTATGACAGTATCAATTGGAAAAACAACACGGCATTATATGAGTGCCGAACAGATAAAGCAGCTTTCGGACGAAGGAAATGTGATAGCCAGCCATACCTGGAACCATAGCAATTTCAAAAAACTATCGACTGCTAAAGACTGGGAAATCCAATTGGATAAGCCAACTAAAAAATTGGAAGAAATCACAGGCAAACCCGTTAAATATTTTGCTTTTCCATTTGGTGTTTGGAACGAAGCAAACCTGCCTCAACTGCATAAACGTGGCTTCAAGCTGGCATTCCAGTTAGCTGAAAAACGTGACGCAAATGATCCATTAATGACCGTACGCCGCATTTTGGATAGCGGTTATTGGTCTGAAAAAGCCTTAATGAATAGCATAGAGCACAGCTTTTAAATAAGCTTGCTCTCTGTTCATTGGTTGATCAGGCTTTCAATCAAAATACCGTTTATTTTCATGCCCTTAATATTGCAATCAGTCAATTCCACACCACTTAGGTTGCAATTGTTGAAGGTGCTGCCATGCAGGTCACAATCTTCAAAACGCAAAGGGCGTTGCCTGGCTTCAGGGTCGTACATCGGGTGATCTTTCGGTGGCATGCCAATATTATGAATAAACGCCCCTCCTAACTGCGCACCTTCAATTTCAAGGTCGCTAAGGTTGGCGTTGGCAATTTTTACATTGGTCATTGCAACATCGAAAAAATCAGAATTGTCCAGCATTGCTTTGTTTGCGATTATTATTTTGCAATCTTCCTTTATTTCAATCTTTTCCATAGTCTTTGGTTATACATCAAATTTCCATAATTGAAACAGAAAAACGAACGGGTGAAAATGACAAATTCAGGGTGCATTTACGACACTACTTATTTGCAGAAACAGCCGCTTGTTAATAACCCTTTTAGGGTGATTTTAATAAAAAAATTTCGTAATTGCCTGATTATGTTTATATTTAAATATGATCCGGCCATTGTCATTTTGTAGCATACTGATTTGCTTGATAGGTTTTACGCAAATTTCAAGGGCACAATCAACTGATTTAATCGGTGAGCATTTCAAGTTATTGAATAGCCATAACATTCAGGGACTGGCATCTGAATACGCTGATGACGCACAAATTTTCTCCCCCAACTGGGAAGGCGCTAAGGTTGGTCCGCCAGGAATTTCTGAAGTTTACACCCGGTATTTTAAAACCACACCCGACCTTACTTATACTATCACAAACATCATTAAAGCAGGTGATAATCTGATCGTACAATACTCATGGGGTGGCACAATGGCTAAACCTGAAGCTGGCGAACCTGCCTATATGGAGGGTAAAAAGTATACGCTTCAATGCTGTGTGATCTTTGTGATCAAAAACAACAAAATAGTCAAAGAAACCAACTATTTTGACCAGGTAGCTTATCTTAAACAAGTTGGTTTCTTCGACCAGCATTAATTACAAAACCCACTTTTTTGATTTACTATCTTTTTTGGGCGCACCTTCTTCAGCGATTGGGCTCGTGTTTTTGCTATCGTCACGGGGTGCTGCTGTTCGCACACTCTCTTTATCAGGATTATTTTGATCGGTTGGCTGTTCTCCTTTTTCCAGGTAATTATTACCGTCCTTATTAGTGATCGAATCGTCCTTATTAGTAATATGCTCATCCTTCGGACTCTCTATTGTTGTATTTTCCATAAAATTTATTTTTAAAGATTTTCACCTGCTGGCCCTTGCCCTATGTTTGATGAACGCGACCTGATTTCGTCCAGCACATCTTCTGCTGATATGGTTTCGTATGTATGTTCAACTTTACCCGATAACCAATGGATTGCATCTTCAATTTCGCTAAGCTTGTACCCTCTTGACTCACCAGGAATAAAATGTCTGAATACATCACTAAACCATTCAACCCCTTTTTGATCCGTAACAACTCCTACCTTTTTCCATTTAGTAAAATTTTTCAGGCCAAGTTTAAAATCTTCCCACCATGCCGCTGCAGTGAAACTTTGTATGTCAGTTTCCATAACCAATAAATAATTGATCTCTCCCTGGCGTTTTACCAGTTCTTCCATACGTGGGATCAACACTCTTTCATAATCATCCTTATCTACCTGCCCGGTAGCGAGTATGCCGATAACATGATCCGGTAAATCCTTTATAAACTGTAACATCGTCGTATTTTTTAATAGAATTATGGATATAACAAATGAAGAAAGCGTCTGTTTTCGGTTAATCAAACCGACCTACACGTTTATCCATCATCAAATTTGTTTATGTTATCTTTGTTTGATGCAACAAAACAGGTCATCTTATAGCAAACTAATCAAAAGCGAAGCTAAAAAACTCGGCTTTTTGTTTTGTGGCATCGCCAAAGCAGATTTTTTAGAAGACGAAGCCCCCCGTCTCGAATCGTGGTTAAAACAAAACATGCAGGGCGAAATGCACTACATGGAAAACTATTTTGATAAGCGCCTCGATCCGCGTTTATTGGTAGATGGTGCAAAATCCGTTATCTCTTTAGGGCTTAATTATTATACCGAACAACAACAAAGCGACCCACTTGCGCCAAAGTTATCAAAATACGCATATGGAATTGATTACCATAGTGTTATTAAAGACAAATTAAAACAATTATTACAGGTAATAAATGACAAGATAGGTGAAATACATGGACGGGCTTTTGTTGATTCGGCACCTGTATTGGACAAGGCCTGGGCAAAAAAAGCAGGCTTAGGCTGGATAGGCAAAAACACGAACCTGATCAATACGAAAAAGGGATCGTTCTTCTTCCTGGCTGAGTTGATCGTCGACATCGACCTTGAATATGATATACCCTCTACCACCGATCATTGCGGCACCTGCACACGTTGTATCGACGCCTGCCCTACCGAGGCTATTGTTGCTCCCTACGTTGTTGATGGTAGCCGATGTATCTCCTACCTCACTATTGAACTAAAGAACGAAATACCACAAGAGTTTAAAGGGAAAATGGACAACTGGATGTTTGGCTGCGATGTTTGTCAGGATGTATGCCCATGGAACCGTTTCTCGGTTCTCCACCACGAACCAGCCTTTGAACCCCGGGGCAACCTACTGGAAATGAGCAAAAAAGAGTGGGAAGATGTTACTGAAGATGTTTTTCAAAAAATATTTGAAAAATCTGCTGTAAAAAGAACTAAATTTATAGGTATAAAACGAAACATTTCGTTTTTGAAAGATCAAACCGGTCTGTAAACCTATTTTAGTACTTATTTCATGAAAGTACCTGCCTTATTTATAGTAGTTGTTTGCATATCAGTAATTGCATTTTCGTGCAAAAAACCCTATAACCCTATCATTGCATCTTCTGATCAGAGTTACCTGGTTGTTGACGGAGTGATCAACAGCGGCAGCGATAGCACCATTATACTGCTTAGCCGCACAGTTAAAATAAGCAGCCGGTCGTTCAGAAATCCTGAACAGGGAGCAAAACTAACTCTGGAAAGCGATAAAAACGATACGTACACTTTACAGGAAATTTCAGCGGGAAAATATGTAACAACCAACTTGAGCTTACCTGCCGACCGTAATTACCGTTTACACATTTTCACTGCGGACAACAAAGAATATGTTTCGGATTACGTAGAAAATAAAGTGACTCCACCAATCGATAGTGTGTATGCGATCCCTCTGGTAACCGGTGTACAATTTTCTGTAAGCACGCACGACAACAGTAATAAAACCCGCTATTACCGGTGGGACTATACCGAAAGCTGGAGTTATCAAATGGGTGAAAAAGCTTCGCTCATTATTTACAGAAACGGAGATATAGTATCACGCAGCCCGGATAGCCCGGTTAACTTGTGCTACAAATATCCACAACGTTCCAGCTCTATATTTATAGCAAACTCTAATAAATTGACACAGGATGTAATTAGTAAATCCCCGTTAGGCTACGTTGACGGCTCAACAGGCAAGATCACCAACACTTACGAAATGCTGGTTAGGCAATATGCCCTTACTCCTGAAGCCTATAAATACTGGAACCTGCTTAAAACAAATACCGAAAGTCTTGGAACCATTACTGACCCGCAACCCTCGCAATCTATTTCAAATATTCATTCTGTAACTAACCCGGCTGAGACTGTTATTGGTTACGTAAGCGTTTCAACTATCTCTGTAAAAAGAGTATTCCTGGCAGGACGCGACTTGCCATTTAAAGTCAATGTACTTGCCAAAGATTCTGTTGATTGTTCCGGTGGAATCATCTGGATCGATCCGAAAAACACATTTCCCTATCGATTAAATAACCTTTTAGCATCCGGTGATACGCTGTTGATCAGAGTAGAAACACGAAGTGATGGCGGTATAGGATATTCCTATACGAATGGAATTTGTGCTGACTGCCGCCTGCGCGGCGGAACAATCACCAAACCAGCATACTGGCCGTCCGGACTTTGATAAAGTCGTGGGACTAAGACTGTTTCCTTACTTTTTAGTCAGCATTTGAAATTTTTTGATAAGTTTCAAAAAACCTGAAATAAAAAGAACTAAATTTATAGGTACAAAACGAAACATTTCGTTTTTAAAAGACCAAACCGATCTGTAAACCTATTATTTAGTAATTCAGTCCATGAAAATACCAGCTTCATTACTTGTAATTTCGTGTTTATTGTTGGTGATACTTTCTTGCAGAAAACCATATAACCCGATAATCGTATTATCTAACCAGAACTATTTGGTAGTTGATGGAATGATCAACAGCGGCAGTGACAGCACCATTATCTACCTGAGCCGCACCGTTAAATTAAGTAGTCCATCATTCAGAAATTATGAGCAGGGAGCGCGGGTAGTCATTGAAAGCGATAAAAACGATGTATTTGCTCTGCAGGAGATTAAAGCAGGAAAATATGTTGTAACCAACCTCAACCTGCCAACCGACAGGAATTATCGTTTGCATATTTTTACCTCAGACAACAGGGAATATATTTCGGACTATGTTGAAAATAAAATTACCCCACCAATTGATAGCGTATATGCTATCCCTCTTGTAACTGGCGTTCAATTTGCTGTAAGTTCACATGATAACAGCAATAAAACCCGCTACTACAGGTGGGACTATACAGAGAGCTGGAGTTATACTGTAGGCGGCGAGAATCCGTCACTGCTTATTTACAAAAATGGCGACGTAGCTCCACGTAACCCCGACAGCCTGGTTAGTTTGTGTTATAAATATCCGGCGCATTCAAGCGCCATATTTTTAGGTAATTCAGATAAATTGGCCCAGGATGTGATCAATAAATATCCGTTAGGTTATGTTGATGGCTCGACCGGAAAAATAACCAAAACTTACGCTTTAACAGTCCGGCAATACGCTTTAACATCTGAAGCCTATAAATATTGGACCTTGCTTAAAACAAACAGCGAACACCTTGGCACTATTACTGATCCTCAACCCACCTCGTCAATTACGAATATTCATGCTGTGAATAATCCTGGTGAACCTGTTATCGGTTATATCAGTTTTTCAACCGTTACCATCAAAACGATATTCCTGATGGGCAGGACCTTACCTTTTGCCGTTAATCAGCATGCCGGTGACACGGTTGAATGTGCAGGCGGGGTTATATACCTCAAGCCGTTATCCTCATTTCCATACAGGTTGCGCCAAACGTTTGCATCAGGCGATACATTATTGCTTTCAGTCGTTACCGATTCCGGGAAAACCACAGGATACCGCTATACAAATGCCATTTGCGCTGATTGCCGCCTCCGGGGTGGAACAACCACTAAGCCAACTTATTGGCCCTTTGGATTCTGAGTCTATCGAAGTGATCAGTTAATCGGTGATTAGTGATCAGTTTACTGGTGATCAGTGATCGGTTAAGCAGTGATCAGGCATTTCTTTTATACCATTAAAACTGATCACTAGTCTCTAGTCTCTAATCACCGATCACTGACTTCACCCCTTTTTAAACTTATCGGCCAGCATCTTCAGCATATCCTCGTTTACTGGTTTAGCCGGTTCATCCTTTTTAGGTGGACGATTGTGCTGGTTATTATGATTATTCCTGGTATCAGGCTTATGGAAATCCTTTTTAGGTTGATGATCTGCCGGTTTTTGTACGGCTGGTTTATCCGTGTTCTGTACTGGTTTGGGTTGGTCTGTTCTTGGCTGGGCAGGTTTTGGCT
>DATHLW010000038.1:0-3950 GCA_035487675.1 Mucilaginibacter sp.
AGGTAGCGGGTACGTAAAATTGTGATAAGGTCATCCCGGCCCCGGTCTGGCTAACCTTGAAGTAGGAATACATAATGGTATTATCCTCGCCGGAAAGATCATGTGAGGATAATACTGTTGCATTGGTATACAGCGTGGAACCGGTTCCAGTGGCCCCCGGAATAGCAAATGCATACTGCGGAAGCGAAATCGGCTTGCCGCTGGAAAGGCCGTTTGAAGGGTTCAGGTAGGAATAATTCCGTATAATATTATTGGTGGTGTGTATGCCCACCGAATCGATGACCTGTTTTACCCTTATGCCCCCACCCTGGACGACGGTACCGGACGGTACATTGTAAAAATCATTGGGCTCATAAACAATATTGGTATTGCCGCCCTGAACAGTGGTGATCTTATTTAATGATCCTACAGTAATATTTGTTGCATCGACCGTCCTGCTGGTATGGGTTAAAGTAGTGGCGTAGTAACTGTCCGTTGTCGCGACAGAATATACCGGGTAGGTAGCTGATGACATGTTTACATATACGGTAGGAATGCGGACCGTACTGCTGCCAGGCGAGGTGGAATAGTACCCCCAGTAATCATATTTGTTCTGAGTGGAATCCGGCAGCGTGGTGGTATATGTACCTCCTGTATTGGTTTCTCCGATATATCCAAACTGGTAACTGACCGGCGTACTGCACCCGGGGTCACTAAAGCTACGTAAAAAATACCTGGCAAAGCCACCAGGAGAGGCAACGCTGCTGTAGGTAAACTGAAAATTTCTTACTGTGGTTGTGCCATTAGTAAGCTTCACAGAAGAAATGATGCTTTGGCCCGTGCCTGATGTTGTCCAGGTAAAAGAAAGATAACTTGGACGATAGGAGTACGCGTTATAGGTTTCGATGGATTGAAGGTTATATGGTGTGTTTGAACGCACCATGCGGTATTGCAGGCTGCCTGCAGAAGAACCCGGAAGATAAAGTACCAGGGAATCCGAGCTGGCTTTTGATGGCAAAGGGCTGCTGTAGTTAAGCTGTATGCCGTTACCATTAATATCGGCTATATTTACGAGTGCCCAGGTATCATAATAAGTGATACCATTTTGATATTGCTGATATACATTTTTATAATAGGCGACGGTAGCTACATTTCTTGAGGTCTGGGTTACTTTATTGTATGCAGGTGAGGCATCGCTGTTATTACCAAAAGTGTAAGTAATGCCTTTATCGGTAGTAATTGTGAAAGAGGTGATCAGGTGAGAGGTAGGGTCGGTACCAAAAGAAATTACGAGGTCCTGGTAGCCCACCGGTTTAAATGTTCCGCTTACGCGATCATAGATCATCTGGCAGGATAAACCTGGTACATTCACATAAAACACATCAGGTTCGGTATCATTCCGGAACGGAAAGTTGGCGTTAATATAATTAATGTCTGTTGTTTCATTACTACAGGTGCTGCCATTATTAGAAATTGAAAAAGTGCTGATCTTATTAGCTGCCGTGTCCAGGCTGCTCATCCAGCCTAAGCGCAGGTTATTTGCATTGTCTTTGGTCACGTCATCCGGCAATCCATGAACTACCCGCGAGATTTGTCCCCCGGTATTAATTTGCCAGCTCATACCGGCGTTCCCTTCCACATCTTTCGGTTTTACCCCGCTGGTGCTGTAGGAAAGGCTGACCGGCAATGCGACCTGTCCGCTCCTTAACGTATAAAGTGGAATACTGACTTGCGCCGCGCCCGTTAGTGGGTCAACGGATACTTGTGCGAGGGAATGCGTGTTGTATAAAATTGCGCACAAGAAAAATAGGAGAATCGATTTCTTATTCATTGAGAAATGTGATGTAGTTACAGGTAATTAACTTGTTTCAGTTTATTGGAAAAGCACAACTATCTTTCGTGGCTTTTAAATTCTTGGGTAGTGCAGGGGTATTTGCTGGGTTCATAGAATGTGATTAGGGTTTTAGTAAAAAATTTATAGCGCAAGATAAAATATAATCTTTTAAATTTCATACCGTGTTTTCACGGTATTTTCATTTTTTAAATTACCTTAACAATTTCCCTATAAAGCGGATTTGCAAGATGGAAAAATCAACTACTCCCGTATGGCACAAGCACTATAGTCAACCCATATGCGATGATAATTGATTCCTAATCAAGTTTCTGTATGTTTTTATTGTGCCGGAGTGGTGATAAGGCCGGCAGTGTAAAAATAATAACTTGTCCCGACGCTATTAGTTGCGTAGACCCCAACATAATATTTACTATTCGGACTTAAATTAGTGATTGTCCCTTCAATGCTATTGACGGCATTACCTGACACTGCAACGAGATGTTTATTATTGGGATAATCAGCAAACGTCGTCCAAAACACGCCGAATGAAGATAGTGGGTACCCACTTTGTACATCCCCATTTACGATGATCGATGTTGCACTGGTAGCATAAGCACCATCAACGTGTAAAACGGGAGCAAACTGTCCGGCTCCTTTTTGCGTGTCCTTTTTGCATGCCGCAATGAATACTATACTCATGGCGATGAGGGCAAGGCATACCCCTTTCCTGGTGTTGCGTATGTTCATACTCTATATTATTTGTTCGGTAAAAAGAACCGGAAGCGTGTTGTTTTCATATGTGAATAGGTCTGTGGTATTAGTGAAAATAGTTGGATTGACTGCTTGGTGTAAAGTTCAATAAGAGACAATTTTTTTCCTACCTAAAAACTGGATACTTTATCCTATTTTTAGATACTTTTAAAAAATTCTTCATTGTATGTACGGAGAGAAAATTAGACTCATCAGGGAGATGCGCGGCTTTTCCCAGGAAAATGTAGCCGCGAAGTTAGGGATCGCCCAAAATGCCTATTCCAGAATTGAAACAAATCAGGCAAAACTTGAGTCCGGCATGCTGGTGAAAATTGCGGAAGTGTTGGAAGTCTCTCCGATGGACATTCTGTCCTCTCAACCCGCGATTATTAATTTTCAATCCAACAAGGGAACGCAACAATCTTTTGGCTACGTGGAAACAGTCATTTCCGGCCAAAAAGAGTTATATGAAAAAATGCTCGGTGACAAGGATAACGAAATACAGCGATTGAATACCATTATTGAAAAATTACTGGCAAAAAAATAACCCCCTCACACTTGCTGCTCGGGGGCGGTTTACCATAACCTTATTCAAAAATGGCAAAAATTCACGCTTGCCAGTGAAGCACAAAACTAATAAACACTCCAACTTTGCAAAGCGAACCTGCAAAATACCGTGAAAACACGGGGTGTCAGATAAAAAAAGAGTTACTATTTTTATCTGAAAATAACCATTCATTCACCTAATCTTTATTTGTATGCACAAGGAATTCTTAGCTCAGGCAGGCATGTCAAGTGACTTTGCAGCCCAAATGATTATTTATTTAGCGGTTGCCATCGGTATTTTTCTGATCGGTATTTATATCTTCCGGTCAATTTTTAACATTCCCAGCTTTCTGCGATACCAACGGGCGCAAATACGGCTGCTTGAGGAAATTGCCAAAAAACAAGGGGTTGATGACGCCAAAGTGCAAAACATTATTTCCGAAAGTGTCGGCTGGGAGGGAAGCTACAACAAATAGCCGACGACAAACAGTACATCAACAAAGCAACTCGCCTGGTAAGCCAGAACAATAACACTATCGCTTTTTAGTAGCATTGATAATGCTTTGTAACAAGTCTTGCCGGGTAGCATTGGGCTCGTAATTGACTTTCACGCGATAGCCTTTCATGATAGTCTCCGTTGGTTGTGCTTGTGTCCCGCTTTCAAATAACGATTGAAGGTCAGTACTGGCAATGACCGCTACTTTCGTTTGTTCTTGCACTGAAAGATGTGCGGTGATCTGTCCTGCAATCAATTTTATTTTTGCCGGGTGGCTGGTGCAAACCACTACGCGACTATACCCTGCTGCCAGGCATTTTCGAATATTGTGCAATTCCCAGGCCG
>DATHLW010000039.1:0-3686 GCA_035487675.1 Mucilaginibacter sp.
GTTGCTTTTTGATAGCTTCATCTACTGCCGGATACGCATAGCCTAATGAAATGGGGCCTATAGCAGAGTTGAAGTCGATGTACTCGTTGCCATCCACATCCCAAACGTGAGAGCCTTTACCGCGCTGAATATATTTTGGTGCAACACCTTTGGTAAATTGGCCCGGCCCTTTAGCTAATGTTTGCGTAACCGGCTTTTGCACTTTCAGCGCCCTCTCATATAACTCATCCGATTTGGTGATCACCGGATAATTCGCATTAAACTTTACAGTGTTTGGCATATCATTTATTTTTTTAGATAGTTATTCTGAAAACTGCGGTACCGCAATAGTCTGCTGAACCGCATTGGTAGTATATCCTAATATTTTTTCGGCTATTTGTTTACCGGTAAAGCCTTCATGTTGTAATACCTTTGGCAGTAGCGAAGGCTTGAACCACTTTTCATTCAGTGCGAAAGGCAAAACCTTTGCTGTTGTTTGGTGCTTTAGTAAAACTTCAGCGACGATGGTATATAAACCGCCGGTCAGGAAATGATCTTCCAAAGTCGCAATAAGCTTACTGTTGCCAGCGGCTTTAAGGATTGCCTGCTCATCAACAGGTTTCAGGCTGCGTATATTGATCAAGCCGACCGATAAACCTTCGCTCTTTAATATCTCAACTGCGGCTAAGGCCTGTGCGAAAAGAAGCCCGTAAGTCAATATGGTTACGTCCGTGCCTTCTGATATAACTTCTGCTTTACCTAATTCAAAGGGGGTATGCTCATAACCTGATTTTTGTGTATTGATACGCACGTAGGAGGGAGCAGGGTAATTCCATATATCTGGCAGCATTTTTACGAGATCATCCTCATCGGCCGGTGCAAAAACAGTCATATTGGGTATACCGCGCATCAGGGCAATGTCTTCTATCGCTTGATGGGTGGGGCCGTTACCATCAGATAAAAATCCCGGTATAAAGCTGCTCAGCTTTACAGGTAGGTTAGGTATCCCAGTATCAGTGCGCACAAATTCAAAAGCACGCATGGTAAGGAACGATGCCAGTGCATGTACCACAGGTATACGTCCACGCAATGCAAGACCTGCTGCTGCGCCTATCATGGTTTGCTCGGTAATACCGGTATCTATAAATCTACTGCCCAAAGCGGCGTGAATATTGCGAACGAGGGCGCGGTTTTCGGCCGTCATCACAATAAAACGCTCGTCTGCTAATGCTTGCCTGGTTAATAATTCCTCGTAGGTCATATTTATCGTACTACTAAAGTTTCTGATGTTAATTGTGATACATGTTCGCCATGTAATTCTTTCAAAAGGCTTTCGATCTCTGCCGATGTAAAATTGCAGAACCACCTGTCGGCACGGCGTTCAATGCTTGGTAACCCTTTGCCGCGCACTGTGTCAGCAATCACCACATTCAGCTTGCCGGTTTCAAAAGGGTAGGCTGAAAATGCCTCATGCAAAGCATCAAAATCATGCCCGTCAATCCGCTTCACTGCTGCGCCAAAAGCTGTGAACTTATCGTGCAATGGTTCAAGCGGGATCAGTTCCTCGGTAGGCATATTTGCCTGGAACTGATTGCGATCTATCACAAATATTAAATTATCAAGTTTATAAGCGTTGGCTACCAAAACGGCTTCCCAGCAGGTGCCTTCGTTCAATTCACCATCGCCCAAAATGCAAACGACTCTGTTTTTGCCGCCCCGGATTTTTATATCCATCGCAACACCTATGGCAACCGAAGGCAAATGGCCCAGTGAGCCGGAATGAAATTCGATGCCGGGGATTTTTGTGTTAGGATGCCAATAGATATGGTCATCCAATGACAAATGGTTTTTTAAGCGCTCTTTGTCCATTAGCCCTAACTCGGCAAATGTCCCATAAAGTGCGGGCACATCGTGACCCTTTGACAGAAAAAGATAGTCACGGTCTGGGTCATTTAAATTATGATTTCCGACGTTCAGCCATTCGGAATACAGGTATAATATCAGATCGGCAGCAGAAAGCGAGGCACCTACAAAACACCCACCGTCAGTAGCCATTTTAACGATATGTTCACGTACTTTCAGTGCTGTTTGCTGTAGTTTTTGCTTATCTATAGTAGATGTGTTGGTCATATTATTCGTGTTTTAGCTCAACCCGCTATTGTTTTGGTTTGATCAGGAGATATGGTCTTTAACTCATCGAGATGGTTGCGGTACCAGTTTACTCCCGAATATTTAGCATTGATCTGGTAAATGTCGGGTCTTTTTTCGAGAAGCTCCAAAATATCTTCGCAAGAAAAATTTGGTTTTGCCGGGTATAATTCCTCAAAAACAGCCTTTATAAACTCATAATCAGCCATGTAATCAATTGTGAAACGATGAGACATGGAGTAGTCTTTACCAGTATTCCATGTCACATTTCCTATTTTGAATTTTTCAGGATTTTCCCATATGTACGGCGTAGTATGTTCGAGCTCAAAGGGGCGTGATGCCTTTTTCCATGTTTTTTCAATGCAGGCCATGGTCATAATCTCTACATCATTTCCATCCGGGAACGTGGCAGGGTGCAGGTTGCTTACATAGTTATATTGACCATTACCCTCAAAATAGAAATTCAGCACCTGATCGATTATCTGCGGGTCAATTAACGGGCAGTCAGACGGGATTTTCAATACGATATCAGCATTATACAATTTAGCAGCTTGATAATGCCGGTCGAGCAGATTATTAAGGCTCCCCCGGAAACAAGGTACGCCTATTTTTAAAGATTCTTGTTCAATGATGTCATCTTCTTTTTCACCCGATGTGGCGATCACTATCTGTGCCTGGTGCCTGATCATTTTCAGGCGCTCGATCATACGGTAGAGCAGGCTTTCGCCAAGCAAAGGAAGCATCACCTTACCGGGTAGACGACTCGATGACATTCTGGCCTGTACAACTATTACTATCTTCACAGCCATTTTTTGTGTTTGACGATCAGGCATACACCTCTTCGTCTTGAGTTATCTTATCTGGTTTATAGGTGAATTGTTTTAAGAAATCTTTATGATTGCCTTCAAATTCAACATATGCACGGCAAATGTTTGCGATATTTTTAGATGAGGTACCTTTATTTTGAATTGGCAGAAGGCTTTTCAATTCCTCCAGATCAAAGTAAGAATGCACCTTTTTACCTAATGCAAGCCCCGTATATACAACGGTAGAGTATTGGGTGATCAATTCCGAGCAATTGGCTATCATCTCATCCGTACTTCCGCTTTTATAAATTAATGTATCTAATGGTGTATATTTTTTTATCTCGGCTTCCGCACGTTCAAATTTTTCGTTAGGATGTAATTTGAACAGCAATTGCCGGCCATTAGCTATTTTCACAGTTTGCCTTATAAAAGCTTCCCTGTCCTCATAACGGAAGGTTTCGCGCATATCACTTGTCGCTACCATTACATAATCGCGGTGCGGGAAATCATTTTTCAGAAATTTGCTGCAATTATCGTAGTTGGGTATCCCGGTCACAAATATTTTATCCTGATCGGTACCACCTTTTGTAAAATGGTCTCTGTATCCCGCAGAAGCAGCACAATAGATATCGAAGACGTTACCTGATCCGTTTCGTGAAGTATTGCCATCAAGATAAGCAGGCAGCCCGAGTTTTTTAAACAGTTTGCCTGGGAATGTAGGTTTGTCTATCATCCCTTCCTGAACCCATAATG
>DATHLW010000040.1:0-3800 GCA_035487675.1 Mucilaginibacter sp.
ATGATCTTAAAAAAGGAAAATGCTATCCTTTTTATCAGAACCGCTGCGGGTGACTATAATTATCCAAACATAAAAAAAATAATGAAAGTAAATTGCAGCTCTCTCATTGAAAAGACACTTACGGATAAAAAGCCTTTTAAAGATGCAGTATCAGACACCTACCATATTTTAAACATTCAAAACCCAACTCTCTCATTGGATGATCAATATCTTTATTTTGCTACCGAATGTTATGTCACAGGCACCGAACTGGTAAAAGTCGACGTAACAACCGGCAAGTGGACCAGAATATTCCCTGCGAATAGTTTCGAATTGATTAAAAAGGGCCAATTCAAAGGTTTGTTTTTAATAGGCAGAAGTGAAATGAAAGGGGCCGGCGGCAGATCTATTTATTATTATCTCGTGAACGAAAAAAATGAGAATTTAAAAGAATTTGATTCAGAGGATAATTATCTGCTTTTCAAAAAAAATGCGGTTAAGAATTAGGTTTTGAAAATAAAAGAAAGGAAATCTTTATTTTTCTGCATAGCGCCATATAGTAAATAGATGTCATTACATAACATGGGGTGCTAATTTGGCAACATACCTTAAACAGTTAAAAATCTCAAAATGAAAAAACTTACTCTTATCGCATCACTACTAATTTTAGCATCATGTACATTCACCAAACAGCAAAAAGCAGAGCATTTAGTAAAGAATTATTTAAAAACACATCTCGATGATCCCAATAGCTACGAGAGCGTTAATTTTTCCCCGGTTCAATTAGTGATTGATAAAACAACTGGAAAATCGGCAGGGTGGTGGGAAATAAACCATACATATAGGGCTAAAAATGGCTTTGGTGGATTAATAATGAAAACTGAATGTTTTTCCATAGATACAACATTCTCTAAAGCTGAATGCTGTTATACGTGGTATGACTATGATAACAAAACGGATATGACCAAAGCGGATACAGCTCGATGAATTTAATTATATGTAAAAGAGTGATTTGTAACCAACAAAGAAAAAACCTAAACCTATGTTTAACAGACCTGATTATGCATTACTACTCTATTTAGAAAAACATGGAGTAACCGAAGAAACAAACGTGTCACCATTTATTGCTGATCATTATAAAAACAAATCCACGGCGGAAAAGAAAATCGACAATGAAGATGATCTGGCTGTTAAATTATTGAGGGCTTCCGTAAGGTTGGGATATATTTATTTAAATTTTGAAGAATTAGATAAAATACAGAGCGGATATAAAAGTAACCATCCTATACCGACGGGCGAACTACCATATTGGTTTGATACTTGCCCTGTAACTGCTAGTTTGACTATTGCAGGGATGGAACATTTAAACCAAATAAAGATAAACCAACAAATATCTATTTCGAACCAAACTCTTGCAGCAAATTCAAGCGAACAAACAATAATTTTTAATTGGCAAAAATGGTTTTTAGCGGTAACAATGGTAACAAGTTTGGTAACTACTTGCGTGTCGATTCAAACCTGTAATCAAACCAGCAACCATCAAACTAAAGAGATTGATAGTTTAAAGTCAAAAGTTCAACAATTGGATTCAACGAACCAACGACTAAAAACGGAAGCCACAAATCAAAAGCATTTGATGCTGGAAAATCAACATAGCGAACCTAAGTCTACAAAAACAAAGGAAAAAAACCACCGGGATAATACAGCTTTAAAAAAGCACCCGACCAACGATCAAACACCTTAAAATAACGCCAACGGGGATATTTATATTTGTCTCATAATTAATATTATGTTAAGTAATTAAAGAGATACACACCCTACTGACCTCTGGGCATGTTAAAAACCAATCGCTAAAGCCAATCGGCTTACCGGGTTATAATTATTTCGTTTACGCCAATTGATCTTTCAGAACTGCATATTTGACCTGCACTTCATAACACAGCGCTGACTTCAAAAATCGGAATCAGCATGTCTTAATCGAATTCTATTAAATCAGAGATAATTTTTAAACCCGGAATTATTGTCAAATCAAAATTAGCTGCCTGATTAACAAATTGATAGGTTGACTATTATAAGGATTGTGGCTGCAATGGCTAAAACAGGACATTAAGCATAGCAGTATCTTTTAAAAATTATCTATAAAAATATTTGCGGAGAAAATTTAAAATCTTACTTTTGCAGCCCCGACGGGGTGTAGCGTAGCCCGGTATCGCGCCACATTTGGGATGTGGAGGCCGCAGGTTCGAATCCTGCCACCCCGACCAGTATTATTAAAGCCTTGTTCGTTGAAAACGAACGAGGCTTTTTTATTTTGCAGCGATGTAAGCTTTGCTTACAAGAGCGGAGAAATGAAAAAGCCGAACAGCGCAGCGAAAGGCTTTGATTATATTGAGGCGCCCCCCTCACAGGATCAACGTAGTTAATCCTGCCACCCGACGATACCATTCAAAGCCTGTAGATCATGTATCTACAGGTTTTTTTGTTTCCAGGGTTTTATATTTTAAAGACCAGTCCGAAATTTATGATGAATACTTAAAACAAAAAATGCCACCAACCTATGGTTAGCAGCATTCTCAGCGGTGAGGGAGGGATTCGAACCCTCGGTACAGTTTCCCGTACGTCAGTTTAGCAAACTGATCCTTTCGGCCTCTCAGGCACCTCACCTTTATTAAAAATAAAATCCCGTTTTTTGGGACTGCAAATATAGTAATTCGTCTAAACCGTCAAAAAATATTATTCAAGTTAAGTGGTTGATTAAGTTAAATGGTTGATTAAGTTAATTTTAAAGTTACTCTAACCTAATCAACTTAATTCAACTCAATCAACCAAATCAACTTATTCAAACCTCAATAATCCATCCGAACATGGTAAATGCTGCCCAACATCCGTTTGAATATTGTTTTGATAGTTTCGATATCTTTCAGTGTTATGTTGCTGTCCTTCAGTTGGTCCTGGTTCAGTTTGTATTTCACTATACGGTCAACCAGGTCACTGATCGATTTTTCATCCGGTTCGCGTAATGACCGCGACGCAGCTTCAACCGAGTCGGCCAACATCAAAACACCAGTCTCTTTTGAATACGGGATTGGCCCCGGATAGCGGAAAATATTCTCGTTAACAAACTTCTCAGGGAAATTCTTCAGGAAAGATTGATAAAAATAATCTACCCGCGTATTGCCGTGATGCGTCCTGATAAAGTCGATGACAATCTCTGGTAAATTCGCCTTTCGTGCCATCTCAATCCCTTTGCTCACATGCCTGATAATGATCTGGGCACTCTCCTCGTAAGACAGCTTATCATGCGGATTGAAGCCCGGGCTTTGGTTCTCTATAAAGTATAAAGGGTTTTCCAATTTACCTATATCATGATATAAGGCCCCTGCCCTAACCAATAAAGCGTTACCACCGATTGAAAATATAGCGTTCTCGGCCAGGTTGGCTACCTGTAAAGAATGCTGGAAGGTTCCCGGTGCAGTAAAAGCTAATTCGCGCAGTAAAGGTGCATTTGTATTTGTCAGCTCTATGAGTGTAATATCTGATGTAATAGCAAATACCTTTTCAAATGCATAAATAAGCGGATAAGCCAATAGGGTCAATAAAACGCTTACTACAAATGGCACAAAATCCATCCAGTCGATTGTGGTAATACTACCCTCCCGAATAAATGATATACCTAAAAACGCCAGGAAGTATCCGAAAGTGATGATCACGGCCGAGATTAAAAATTGTTCGCGCCGGATAAGGTTTTTGATACTATAGATGGAAACCATACCCGCGGTGATTTCAAAATAAGCAAACTCAAAACTGTTTGGTACAAAGAA
>DATHLW010000041.1:0-5143 GCA_035487675.1 Mucilaginibacter sp.
ATAGTGGCATAACTGATCACCTTAGGATCATAATAGATTTGCACCACTTCGGCATGACCTGTAGATTGTGTGCCTACTTCTTCATAGGTTGGGTTTACTTTAGAGCCACCCGCATAACCAGACACTACCCTGTTTACGCCTTTCAATTCAGACAAAGCCTCGCTCATGCTCCAGAAGCAGCCGCCGCCAAAAGTAGCTACACTTTCGCCGGACTTGGGTTGAGGAACTGTTGCAAAGTCATTTCTGCTTTGTCCATTAACACATCCGCAGAATAATAGCAGGGATGCAAGATATAACGCAATTTTTTTCATTTGAATATTGTATTTCTTATCACTTATTTACATCAACATACGCAAACATAACTGGCGTAGTTGTTTGCTTTAGTCGTTGATAAGTCATATTCCTTACACTTATTTTTGATGGGCTTTTTTTACAAGAGTAAGGATACTATTAAGACCGTTGATCTTTATTTCATAAACGCTGGATAATAGCATACCCGTTTTACCCGGCGGAAAACCCTTATTCTTCAGCCATTCCAGATAGTAGACGGGCAGGTCGCATAAAAGCGTGCCTTTGTATTTCCCAAAGTGTATTTTGGTTTTTACCAGGTCTGTTAAAATTTGGGGATCAGGGGTTATATTTTCCACGATGTAAAAATAGCATTACTGTCAATCAACAGCTAATGATAAAAATATAAAACACATATTATCAGCGGACGTTTTAAGAATAAATTTGAATGCCATGAAACAGCAATTTGAAACCACCTTAACCGGTACTGATGGCCTGATTGATGGAATAGTTACACCGCTTAATTTGAAAAATTATACCCAGGCCTATGAGTTTAAATCTTTGGATGAGACACTGCACCTGGTGATCGCGCTGGACAATAAAGGCAAATGGCAAAGAATCGATGGAACTGAGCCTTATCTTTCGGGCTGGTTAGATGAATTGGCAGAACAGGTGGAGATCATAAAATAAAAAAACCACCGGATATACACGGTGGTTTTCAATTAACATTTATATTGGGTTTTAAAATCTGCCTGGTCTGTGATCTCTGTCGCCCCTATCAAAGTTATTCCTGGCGAAATGTCCCTGGGCTTCTCCCCTGTCAAAATTGTGGTTCTGTTCATACCTGTTATCAAAGTGCTGATCCCTGGTCCGGTCGAACTGACGGTTATCGCCACCCCAGTTATGGTTATCAAACCTACGGTCATCACCTCTGAAATGATCACGGTCAGCATGATAAGTATTTACATATCCGTGATCATAACCACGATCCCAATGGCCGTTAAAGGTTACGCCATTATATCTTGAGCGATAGTAATCATCGTGCATAAACGGACGAGGGGCACGTACTTCGTACCTGCGGGCGCTGCGCCAGTCGTAATCACGGTAAGTACCGGGAAGATATTCGGCTGTTACCCATTGGCCGCCATCATTATAATAGTAACATTGTTCGGGTACGCTGTAGTAAGCATCTACCTCTGGTAAATAGTAATAATCTTCGTCGCCATCATAATTAGTCGGCTCGTAATAATCAGCAGGCTGATCAACCACAACCCTTGCAGGAGCAGTATAAACCACCGGACGAGGGGCAAAATTTAAACCTAAATGTATTCTTATTTGTGCATCAGCTTTATTAGTGAATAATAAACCGCTTATTGCTATTGCTGATATGAGTGCTATCTTTTTCATAATATTAAATATTAAAATTTATATAGTTAGGACGATAGCTGATTGCAAAGGTTTAATTAGGCAATAGAATAAACACATCACCATACATAGATTAATATTATATTTTATTTATTTAAATAAATTCAGAATATAATTTTTTTGAAGATGAATTTAAGATGAATATTTTTTCATATTTAGCTTATACTTGCGAATAACAACATACACATCGCCTAATTAATAAATTAGCTTTCCTGTCATGGCATTGATACAAAACACATTTCGATATTTGCTGTATATTCATTTAAATTTGGTATCAAAACATCAACTGTCATGAAAAGAAAAGTATGGGGAACCATCTTGCTGCCCGCGTTGACCATAATGGGCATTATCTCGTTACTCGCGTTAAAAAATGATATACGCAGAAATATTCCCGCCAAACCAGAAGAGGCTGGGCTTACGCTGCCCGCAGGATTTAGCGCCAATATTATTGCTGACAATATCGGCAGCGTCAGGCATATTGCCGTAACCCCTCAAAATGAAATCTATGCGAAGCTGAGAGGCACTGAAAAAGGTAAAGGCATCCTGTTGCTGCACCAAAATGGCAATAAAGCCGATGTTAAAGCCAGTTTTGGCAGTTTTGGTGGTACCGGTATTGCTATTAAAAATGGGTACCTGTATGCTTCATCTGATGAAGAAGTTTTCCGTTTTAAATTAAATGCGAACAGCGAAGTTATCGACCCAAATAAACCTGAAAAAATTGTTACCGGACTATTAAGCCGTGGCGAACATGAAGCCAAGGCAATTACTCTTGATAACGCAGGACATCTTTACGTTAATATTGGTGCCTACTCAAACGCCTGCCAGGTGAAGGACCGTCAAAAAGGCTCTCCGGGTCAAAAGGGTTGCCCTATTCTGGATTCAGCAGGTGGGATATGGCAATTTAGCGCCAGTAAACCCAATCAGCATTATGGTGACGGTGTGCGTTATGCTACCGGTTTAAGAAACGTTGTTGGCCTTACCTGGAATACACAGGACAACCAGCTTTTTGTAATGCAACACGGCCGCGACCAGTTGCATGACCTTTTCCCTCAATATTTTACAGTAAAAGAATCGGCTGAGTTACCAGCTGAATGCATGTATGCCCTTAAAAAAGGCGATAACGCTGGCTGGCCATATATGTATTACGACTGGCAGACACATAAAAAAATATTAATGCCAGAGTACGGTGGTGACGGTAAAAAAGAAGGTGGACAAAATGCGATCAATCCTGCTGCGGCTTATCCAGGCCACCTTGCACCAAATGGGCTATTGTTTTACACAGGAAACCAATTTCCTGCACACTATAAAAACGGTGCTTTCATTGCTTTCCATGGTTCATGGAACAGAGCACCGGAACCACAGGCGGGCTTCTTTGTAGTTTTCCAACCCTTTAAGGATGGTAAGCCTTCAGGCAAATGGGAAGTTTTTGCAGATGGCTTTGCTGGTACTGCTGATCAGAAAGCCAAAGGCGCCGCCTTACGCAGACCATGTGGTTTAGCTCAAGGTCCCGATGGTGCTATTTATGTAAGCGACGATAACCGCGGGACTATTTATAAGATCACTTATAAAAAATAAACAATACACGATTTAGGGATTTGATAGATTTTATCAGATTTACGAAGCTTTCAGCTGTTCAAGTTCCACAGGCTTGAATACGCGATATAAACCAAAAGGCCCCGAAATTTCGGGGCCTTTTTAGTTGGATAACTCATAATTGTATTTTTTCATCTGGCGTTTTTTGTCTTTCACCCGCTGTATACTTTCTTCAATGTTATCCTTTTCATTTTTGCTGGTAGCCTCTAACAATGCCTTACGATAGGCTTCGGAAGCAGCGCTCCACTCCTTTTTCCTCTCGGCAAATAAACCTACGAGGTTATAAATTGCTGCAGTATTCACCCCCGGAATAGCTAAAGCCTTTTGGCTAACCAACTGTACTTGCTTTTCCATATTCAGGAAAACCAGCAAGCGCAAGTAATGATAATATACATCAGGAAATTGCGGCTCCAACTCGGCACAGGTTTTAAAATGAAAACCTGCAGCCTGGTAATCGCTGATCTCGTAATAATATATCTTCCCCAACTGGTAGTGTGCCCTTGCATAAAGCGGATCGTTGGCGATAATCTCATTCAAAAGCTGTAAAGCTTTTGGCGGTTCGCCATACCACAATTCGTCAAGAGCCTGCAAATACTTCTCTTCTATAGTCAAATAAATGTCCATAAACTAATAGTGTAAACTCCGGCATGCCGGATCAATAAAATAATAAACTGTAAATTATTTGGTGTGCCTGGTTAAAAACTACACCGGGAAGCAGAAGAGGTTAGCCAATGCATAGCCTTTCCGCTGCGAGCCCATGGGCCGCATAGAGTTATTTTGGCGGAAGTGATTAAGACGTAGCATTGCTTTAAATATTTCTACAAATATAGTATTTTGCTCTTATTTGTAAAATTCCGGCATTCTTGCCCCCATTCAATACCAGGGGCAAAAAAGTGGTGACAGTATTTTGTCAGTAGTCTTAAAATTACAATCGATTGATAATCAAGTGTTCATGTGTGCTCAAAAAGTGTTCATGCAATGAACATGAACGCTGCAATCACCAATTGACTAGTCCCTAAGCTATCCAAACCAATCAAAAAGGTCATTTTGTGTTAAAGAAGACTTTTGTTCAGCATCTAAATCTTTGATGATCTTTCCTTCGGCCATCAGGACGATACGGTTGCCATAATTAAAAGCATCTTTCAGATTATGAGTGATCAGGATTGCAGTCAGGCTAAAATCTTTCGCCAGTTTATCAGCTGTACGCATCACCACTTCGGCTGAACGGGGATCGAGGGCCGCCGTAGGCTCGTCAAGCAACAACACTTTGCAGCTATCCATTACACTCATCAACAGTGTGAGCGCCTGCCTTTGTCCGCCTGATAAAGTGCCCATGGGCTGTTCAATTTTATTTTCAAGCCCCATACCAAGCCTCGCGATCTTTTCCTTTACCTGCTTTTTAAATTGGTCGTTCACACCAATTGATAAACCTTTTGGTTTAGTCCGGATAGCTGCCAGCCTGAAATTATCCAAAATACTAAGGTCGGGCGCGGTCCCACTCAATGGGTTCTGAAAAACGCGCGCAATCCATTCACTTCTTCGGTAATCGGGCAACTTGCTCACATCATTTCGATCGATATGAATACTCCCCGAGTTTGGCAACACACTGCCTGCAACCAAATTAAGCAAAGTGGTTTTCCCGGAACCATTGGAACCTACGATCACTAAAAATTCTCTCTCATCAACATGCATATTAACCCCATTAATGGCGTTCACCTGGTTAGCCTTGCCCCTGTTAAAGGTCTTATGGACGTTCTTCAGGTCGATCATGACGAGATTTTTGAGGTTAAGCGGGGAAGACTGACAATCAATAGTACAAAAACAGCGGTCACCAGTT
>DATHLW010000042.1:0-4507 GCA_035487675.1 Mucilaginibacter sp.
GGTTAGTGATTGGTTGATCAGTGAATAGTTATCGGGCCTAAAATCGGAAAAATCTTTAATACTTACATTTATAATGAGCAGCAATTGGAATGAGATGGCAACTAATCACTGATCTCCGATCACTAATCCCTAACCTACTGCGTCAACGCATATTGCACCAGGTTTGCTCCCATCTTTAAAGCCTTTATGCGAGTCTCCTGCGTATCACCGGCGTAGGTACCATAATCCTCCCATCCATTCCCTAAATCGCACTCATAGTCATAAAAACATACCAGGCGACCCTTATAGATCAATCCAAAACCTTGTGCACGCCCCCCATCATGTTCATGCACTTTCGGTAACCCGTTTGGAAAATCATATTTTTGATGATAGACAGGATAATTAAGCGGAAGTTCTACAAAATCAAGTTCAGGAAAAACCTTCTTCATTTGCGGCCTGATAAATTTATCGAGCCCGTAGTTATCGCAAATATGCAGGAAACCGCCACCTGTCAGGTATTTACGCAGGTTACGCGCCTCCTGGTCGGAGAAGATCACATTACCATGCCCTGTCATAAAGATAAAGGGATAATTAAATATTTCGGCGCTGCCTACCTCAACAACTTCATCCTCGGCCTGGAAATTGGTTTTTAGGTTTTCATTGCAAAATTTGATCAGGTTAGGTAACGCCGTCCTGTCGCCATACCAATCTCCCCCGCCGTTATATTTTAACTTAGCCATTTTATAAGTTGGCGGTGTGTTAAAGCTGCTTAAACTCAAAACGGCCAATATCGCTATAAATGAAAATACCCTCATACCCTATTCAAAAAATTCACCTCGAAACATGCTTCCAAAGCTGCGGTCTCAGTCCTTAAACGACTTTCACCTAAAGTTATAGCTTTAAAATCATTATTTAACGCATCATCTATTTCTTTTGGTGTAAAATCGCCTTCTGGCCCTATCAATATCAAATATTTACCAAATGGCTTGAGTTCATGTTTTAGAGTAAACCTATCACCGGGTTCACAATGCGCCATAAATTTTTGCCCATCAAAAGGAGCCGATATCAACTTATTAAGGGCCATCGGCTCGTTCAAAACGGGATGCCAGGCTTTAATAGACTGTTTTATTGCTGAAGTAATGATCTTATCAAGACGTTCAGTTTTGGCTTCTTTCCGTTCTGACCGCTGACAGATAATGAGCGATATTTCATCAATGCCAACCTCAGTGGCTTTTTCAAGAAACCATTCCAACCGCTCGATATTCTTTGTTGGAGCAATGGCAATATGCAGGTAATGATTGCGTTTGTGAAAATCTTTTTGTACCGAAATAATTTGCAATTGTGTCCGCTTGGGGTGAGGATCGATAATGGCGGCGATATAGAAGCTCCCCTTACCATCTATGAGTTGAATTTTATCACCTGCCTGCAGGCGCAATACACGCACACAATGTTTACTTTCCTCTTCGTTTAAGTGGTAGGTTGCAGATGCAGCATCAATATCCGGTGTATAAAAGAGTTGCATTTCCGGGCGGTTTAATGCAGGTCAACAGTATCTTCCGCGTTCAGCAATAATTCCAGCTTTACAGATTCGATATTCTGGTCGGACTTTTTCAATACCGTAATATTATAACCGTTTGCTTCCTTTTGCTCGCCAACATCAGGTATTTTACCAAATATATCACCTAACCAGCCAGAAACAGTATCATAATCACCATCTTCGGGCAGGTCGTGCGGCAAGTGGCTGTTCACATCATATATTGGTGCCAGGGCGTTAACTATAAACTCCGTATCATTTACTTTCTCAACTATTGGCTTTTCTTCATCATACTCATCCTGTATATCACCAACCAACTCTTCAACAATATCTTCAAGGGTGACCATGCCTGCTGTACCACCAAATTCGTCCAGTACTATGGCTATCTGGATACGCTTCTGCTGAAGTTCGGCCATCAGGTCATTGATCTTTTTTGTTTCCGGAACAAAGTATGGTTTGCGGATAATATCCTTTAACTCGAAAGCTGTTTTTCGTGCTAATAGTGGTAAAATATCCTTAGCATGAACAATACCCACTATCTTATCAATAGTTTCTTCATAAACCGGGATGCGTGAATAGCCTTCGGTGATCAGTATTTCCAATAGCTCATCCTGGCCGGTCTCTATTTCGACACCGGATATTTTGGTGCGCGGTACCATGATATTTTTTACTACCCGCTCATTAAAGTCAAATACATTCTGGATGAGCTCGTGTTCTGTAGAATCGATGGCACCTGTTTCCTTGCCCTGATCGAGCAAATATTGCAATTCTTCAGAGCTATGTGCAGCCTCGCTTCCCGGCACCGTATTTATTCCGAATGCTTTCAGCATCATATTGGCAAACCCGTTCAGGAACCAGATGAATGGCCTGAACACTACAAAAAAGAAACGAAGCGGTACAGCAATGGTCATTACCGTACGTACCGAGCGCTGTATGGCCAATGATTTTGGTGCCAATTCACCAAATACGATATGCAATATGGTTATCAGCAAAAAAGCAACCACGTGGCTGATATTGATGATAATATGAGAAGTGATAATAACGCCGAATAGCGAAAAAAGATTAAGCATCAGCTTGGTTACTACCTCCTGCCCTGCCCAGCCTAAACCAAGCGAAGCTATGGTAATACCCAATTGCGTCGCCGCAAGATAACCATCCAGATTGGCCATGATGCCTTTGGCTATTTTTGCTGTGCTGCTACCGGCTTTTGCTTTGATCTCTATCTGCGACCCTCTCACCCGTACCATGGCGAATTCCGCAGCCACAAAAAAGCCGTTTAATAATACCAGGCACCCGGTGAGAACGATATAGTAACCATTAATTTCCAGATCAGGGCCCATGTATTAATTTATTGGTACGACGGGAAAGTGGACTTATAAAGGTCCATACTTTCAGTTATTACTTTATGAGCGTAACGTAAGCCTAAAAGATGTTCAATAGTTACGTTCTTGCCTTCCAGCTTCTTGTAATCCTGGAAGAAACGAACAATCTCTTTCATTGCATGGGGGGGCAACTCATTCAGGTCGTTGATATAATTTACCGACATATCATTTTTTGCTACCGCAATTATCTTGTCATCCTGTTCACCATTATCCACCATATGCATCACACCCACTACTTTAGCTTCAATTATCGACATCGGAAACACGTCGACAGAGCAAAGCACCAATATATCCAATGGGTCATGATCGTCGCAATAAGTTTGTGGAATGAAACCGTAATTAGCCGGATACATTACTGATGAGAAAAGAACACGATCAAGTTTTAACAACCCTGATTCTTTATCTATTTCGTATTTAGCTTTTGATCCTTTTGGTATTTCAATTATAGCATTCACTGTCTCAGGAATGCTATCGCCTGGTGAAACCTGGTGCCAAGGGTGTTGTGTGCTCATTATTATGTATAGTTATAAATTCTATTCCGTGGTTCCTTTAACTGCCTTCTTCACATAAGCAATCAGCAACGGAATAGATGTAATTAAAATTAATCCTAATATCACGTACTTAAGGTAAAACTTAATTTCATCAGGATATTTTCTTCCTAAAAAAAAACCTGCTAAAGTTAAAGTACATACCCAGGTTGTACTTCCTATTATGTTATATAAGGTAAATTTCCTGAAATTCACCTTAACCACACCTGCAAAGATAGGGGCAAAAGTTCTAATTATAGGGAAAAATCTACCTAAAACCAATGCCATCCCCCCATATTTTGCATAAAACTCTTCGGCCATGGTTACGTAACGTTTCTTGAAAAATAATGATTCGTTACGTTTGAACAGCATTGGCCCGGTGCGGTAACCAAACCAGTAACCCGCATAGTTCCCCAAAATACCTGCCATGATCAGGGAAGCCAACAATACGAAAATGTCTACATCAAGCATGTGAGTAGCACATAGCAGACCTGCCAAAACCAGCAAATAGTCCCCAGGTAAAAAGAAGCCGAAAAACAAACCTGTTTCAGCGAAAATAACAATAAGCAAAAGATAAAAACCCCCTTTGCTTATGATAGATTGAGCGTCTGTTAAATTTTGAAGATGTTCCCAGAATTGTTCCATTCACTATAACCGTAAAACTACTAATATAAAATCAATTAATAGTATGGCAGTTACGGATTAAATAAGGTTTGAGATAAAAGCAGGATACACACCTATTACGATGGTTACTAAAGCTGCAAATCCCAAAACAAAGCTGAAGTATCCCGGAACGCTTACCTCGTCGCGCTCACCGCTGCGGAAATACATTGCAATAATCACCCTGAAATAGTAGAATATACTGATGATCGCATTTATAACAGCCAGGATAACCAGCGTTGTATGATATTGTTCCAACGCTCCTGAGAATACAAAGAATTTACCGATAAAACCTGCAGTAAGAGGGATGCCAGCCAGGGATAACATAGAAATGGTTAACACCAGAGCCAGAAACGGATTCTTTTTTGCAAGGCCATTAAATGTATCAAAATTATCGCTGCCCGATTGTTGATGAACCAGGATCA
>DATHLW010000043.1:0-3731 GCA_035487675.1 Mucilaginibacter sp.
CGCCGGGTTATCACCAAAAAGATTTTTTGCCTGCAGGTTATCTGCATAAGCCACTAATTGTTGTTCATATTTGTTGGGGTCGATGCCTGTCACTGCAAAGAAACCTGCCAGTGAACCGCTATTGTCATTAGCAAACTTCAATACTGCCTCACTTTGCGCACTCAGTAGTTTTTCAAGCCTCGGACGATATACTTTAAGCAGCGAGTCTGATTCGTGACCTATTTTTTCGGCCTCAGCACGATACTGTCCTGTCAGAACAGTAATTTGCTTGTTATATACATTATCGATCTGGTTAAACTGCTTGATCTTTTCCGAGTCTTCTGAACCTGTAATGGTGTACTTTCTTGAAGTATCTGCCAGATCGGTAGAAAAAGAGATATCGTCGCCATTTTTTGCGATCACATCAAAAACTGCGGTCTTCCCTGTACGAATGTCAAAAAGGTTTTGATAAGGAGAGGAACGTTTAAATTGAAATTTACCGTTCTCACTCAGATTTGTTGAGTCCACCATGGTCAGGCCCGTACTATCCGCCTGGAAAAGATATATCTTTTTTACTGCACCCGGGTTACTGATGGTTCCGGAAATAGTAAACGCCGACTTATCCTTGCAAGAACTGATGATTCCGATCAATCCAACAATAGAACAATATATTATGCTTCGATTCATACTTTGAAGATTTGAGATGTGAGATATGAGATTTGAGATGATGGTAAAGACTTATAATTGCCTTTTCTCATATCTCACATCTAATGTCTCACATCTAACTTATTTTGATTCTAATTCTTTTATCAATAATTGGTTAGTCTTTTGCGGGTCAATCTTGCCTTTTGACCGCTTCATGATCTCGCCCATAAACAGCCCTAAAACACCCTTCTTGCCTTTTTTGTATTCTAGCACCTTATCCGGAAACTTGGCAATAGCCTCATTTATAAATTGGTATACATCATCTGTATCTGCGGTGATCAATAGGTTCAACTCTTTTGCTAATTGTTCAGGGGCTTTTGCCGGATCATTTATCAATGCCGGGAACAGCTTCTGGGCTGCAATAGAATTATTGATCTTGCCTGCATCCACCAAGGCGATCAGGGCAGCTAAATTAATTGGTTTAACACTGAACTCTGTAATAGCTATGCCATTTTCATTCAGGTATGATTTTACCGAACCCATTAGCCAATTTGAAGCGGCCTTATAGTTCCCGGTATATTTTATCAATTCCTCAAAATATAGGGCAAATCCCCTGTCGGCAGTGATAACGGAGGCATCATAAGTCGGCAACTCTAATTCGGCAGTATATTTATCGTAAAGCTCATTAGGTAATGCCGGCAAACTTTCTTTTATCCGGTTCACGTATTCATTATCAAGGAATAGAGGCTGAAGATCTGGTTCGGGGAAATAACGGTAATCATTAGCCATCTCCTTTGAGCGCAGCACGGATGTCTCACCTGTATCCGCGTTAAAGTTCAGTGTATTCTGTTCAATATAACCGCCATTCTCTAATATCTCCACCTGTCTTTCGAACTCATGGTCAATAGCACGCTGCACATTACGAATTGAGTTAAGGTTTTTCACCTCACAACGGTTGCCGTATACTGTGTTCCCCCTGATCCTGACAGAAATGTTAGCATCGCAACGCATACTGCCTTCTTCCATGTTCCCATCGCAGATATCCAGGTAACGCAATAGCTTACGGATCTCTGTAAGATACTGTCCTGCTTCCTCACTAGTCCGCATATCAGGTTCCGACACGATCTCGATCAATGGCACCCCTGCCCTGTTCAGGTCGATCAGGGAATCAGCATGGTGCTGGTCGTGCATGCTTTTGCCGGCATCCTCTTCCATGTGGATATGATGGATAGCTATATCTTTTTGTGCTCCATTAGACAATCGTACAGTAATGTTTCCGCCCAAACATATCGGCGACTGATCCTGTGTGATCTGGTAGCCTTTAGGCAGATCGGCATAAAAGTAATTCTTGCGGGCGAAAGTGTTATTCAGGTTGATTGTGCAATTGGAGGCCAGGCCCATTTTCACAGCGTACTCTACCATGCGTTTGTTGATACGCGGCAAAGTACCCGGATGGCCCAATGAAACAGGGCTCACATTTTCATTAGGACCGGCCCCGAATGCAGCTGAATCTGAAGAAAAGGATTTACTTAAAGTAGATAACTGAGCGTGTACTTCTAAACCTACCACCAGCTCATATTTGTCTTTCATCTTCCCCGATAGAATTTCGTAATCAATATTATGCCATTAACTGAACGGCAAGCGCCAAATATAATTAAAACTATAAAATACACAGACAATAAAGCTTATCTTATGTATCAAACTAATTAAGTTACGCATTTTAGTATGCAATGAGTTGCCTTTATGAAACGTTTATAGTACAAAATCAATGATTTAACTAAAAAATTTATATTAACTAATTTTTTAGTTGTTAATTTAAAAATTGTTATTTACCTTAGTATAACTAAAAACTTAATTATAAACCTGCTCAAATTATGGATACCGCACAATATATTATACTGGCTAATATATTCCTTGTTGTATTGCTTGGATTCTATATGATCTTTTTGAAAAAAGAAACCTTTTTTCAATTGAACAGAGCTTATTTGCTATGTGCATTATTGCTATCGCTTATCCTTCCTGCAATACATACTGGTTGGGCCGAACGCATAAGTGTTGCGCAACAAATAAAGTATTCAATAGTTGCCGAACCTATAACCATATTTGCGAACCAATCAGGCAGTGCATCACATTTTACGTTTTTACAGGCAATTTCCTGGTTATATATAACGGGTATAATTGTGTTTGGCATTCACCTTTTCATCAGGTTGCTGGCAGTTAAAAGGATCATCCTGGCTTCCGACAACGCTTCCTCCTACTCATTTTTTAAGAAGATATACCTGGCGGATAGCAACACCAGCAATGGCCTTATTGGCGTACATGAAAATATTCACGCAAATCAATGGCATTCTGCAGATATATTATTGATGGAAATCGTAGTCATTTTTAATTGGTTTAATCCCGCGGTGTACTTTTTTAGGAAGGAATTGAAAAATGTGCATGAGTTTATTGCAGATGAGGGCGCACTGAAATATGCAGGCAATAAAAAGGAATATGCCCTCCTTTTACTTAGTCAAACGTTTGAAACACCTATAAACAATTTAGTTAACCCATTTTTTAATCAAAAATTATTAAAACAACGAATTATGATGATCCAGAAAAATAAATCGCAAAAAAGCGCCCTGCTGAAATATTTACTTTCGGCGCCCTTATTCGCATTGATGTTGATTCTGTCTTCGGCGACGATAGGCCCTACGATAAAGGATAAAGAAGGTATTCCACCGAAAACAGCAATTACTCAGCCTCAGCAAAAGAGTGATAAAGTATTTACTGTAGTAGAACAAGCACCCTCCTTTCCCGGTGGCTTAGATAAGTTTTACAGTTTTTTAGGGGCCAACATTAAATATCCGGTAAAGGCGAAGGAGAATAAGGTGGAGGGTAAAGTATTCCTAAGTTTCGTTATTGAAGAAGATGGTTCTCTGAGCAACATGAAAATATTACGCGATATAGGTTATGGTTGCGGGAAGGAAGCCGTCAGGGTGATGAAGCTGTCGCCAAAATGGATACCGGGAGTACAGAACGGTAAGAAAGTTAGGGTGCAATATAACCTGCCTATTACGTTCACACTCAAGGCCTAAAATGCCTTATCCTTTCTCTGGTTGAGCAAG
>DATHLW010000044.1:0-3597 GCA_035487675.1 Mucilaginibacter sp.
TTTTCATAAAGCTGGCGATAGGTAAGCACCCGGTGATGTTCGCCAGGATCGTTCGGCTCCCATATAATGGCGGGTTTATTGCCCAGTTTTTCCAAATGGCGGTCGAGGCAGTTCTCGGTAATGTTCAGCTTTGCTCCCTGGAACCATTTGATGTTTGGTTCCGTAAAGTTCCACTCCAGCACTTTGTCCCAGGGCTTGCGCCACTGGAAGTTGGAGGCAATGCCGGCCCAAAACTCTTCAGGTTGTTCTACGCTTTTCTGATAGGCTTGTTGGTACTCTTCAAAAGAAGTGATCTTCATGGTTTGTATTTTTTGATAGATTTTGTTGTGACTTAATGGTTGAACTCATTTCACTAAGCACAGCGGAATATCAAATAGTAAATTGGTGAGCGAAAATTAGTGATTTTCTGTTTAATGGGCATATTAAATTTGTATCTTTAACTATTACCTTATCCTCTTATGTTTTCAAAAAGGCTATTACTTGTACTTATTGCATTATTTATTTTCTCTTGTCATAGACGCAACGATGTAACTATCTATGATACTCATTTCGAGATTTTGAATGGGGAAGTAAAACAACTTAACGAGATATACAACAATTTTAATAAGATAGAAACACATATTACCAGTTTTGATAAGCGTGGTAATGCTATTCAAATGCGTGAAATTGGGGGATATTGTGGGAACTGTCTTACTAATTTTACCTACAAATATGACGGAGCTGGCAAGAAGGCCGCGGTGATAATGGCTGCTGGAGGAAGACAACAATCTTATCAATGTGATACAAATGGACGTGTTGCTGAAGAAGGATTTAATACGAAAGATTACGATTTTGACAAAAATGACTGGGCAAAAAGAAGAGAGGTATTTAAATATAACAAAGAAGGTTATTTGATTGAATCGGCTTCTTATCAGGATACGACTCGCTTTTCTTGGACTACCTATAAATATAACAGGCAGCATCTTTTAATTGAGACCGATGAATTCAATGGCATAGGTAATATATTACTAATAAGGGTAACCTATAATTATTTGGCTTTAGATGCGATAGACAATTGGTTGAGGAGAATTGTCACAATAGAACATGAATTGAAAGAGGATGGTCATATGCGGCAAATTGTCACTAAGGATACCGAAATCCGAAAAGTCATCTATTATTAATTGTAAACACTGAATCTTTTTCAAAATATTTTAAAATCACTGTTGAATATTTGACATTAAATCCTGATATTTGCAAACTCTTTTAAGAAAAGGGATTGAATTAAATCGATTGTCATGTCAAGAATTTGTGATTTAACAGGAAAAGGTTCACTGGTTGGTAATAACGTTTCTAACTCAAATGTTAAAACCAAGCGCAGGTTTCACCCTAATTTAAAGCTGAAGAAGTTTTATATTCCTGAAGAAGATAAGTGGATCACTTTAAAAGTATCTACTTCGGCTGTTAAAACCATCAGCAAAAATGGTATAACTGCCTGTATCAATAAATACGTTAAAAAAGGATACATTTAATAGGTTATACGTTTGACGTCATACGTTTTACGTTTGGCTTCGATGTAAACCTAATTTGAAAATAGCGTAAAACGTACCACGTAATACGTACAACAAAATAAGAAGATGGCAAAAAAAGGCAACAGGGTTCAGGTAATATTAGAGTGCACCGAGCATAAAGAAAGCGGACTGCCAGGCATGTCTCGTTACATTACTACCAAGAACAAGAAAAATACTACCGAAAGACTGGAATTGAAAAAATTCAACCCGGTATTAAGAAAAGTAACCGTTCATAAAGAAATAAAGTAATTGGTTGATTAAGTTGATTGGTTGATTGAGTTCAATCAATAATTCAATAAATCAATAATTCAATAATTAAAAAGAGATGGCAAAGAAAGTAGTTGCAACCCTAAAAACAGGTAAAGGCAAAGAATATTCAAAAGTGATCACCATGGCTAAATCGCCAAAAACCGGTGCTTACTCATTCAAAGAAGTAATCGTACATAACGACCACGTTAAGGATGCGATCAACGCTGGTAAAGGTCACTAATCGGATCTGAAAGATATTTAAAAGCCGTCTTGTATTAAACGAGAGGGCTTTTTTTATTAATGTGCAAATGCGTGGATATGCAAATGTGCAAATGAATTTTAATGATGTGCAAATGCGGGGATGTGCAGATGTGCAAATGATTTTGATAATGAGCAGATGTGCTGATATGCAGATGTGCAAATGATTTAAACGAAGATAATAATATGAAAGGTATGGCATCTGCACATTTACAAATCTGCATATTTGCACATTAAACAATCTGCACATTTACAAATTTGCATATTTGCACATTCAATCAATCTGCATATTTGCACATCCTCACATCTGCACATTTAAACTATGGGATTATTTGATTTTTTTAAAAAGAAAGAAAGTACGCCGCAGGAACAGCAGGCGCTGGATACCGGTTTAGAAAAAACAAAGGACAACTTTTTTTCAAAGATCACCAAGGTGGTGGCGGGCAAATCGACTGTTGATGACGATGTGCTCGACGACCTGGAAGAAGTATTGGTGACTTCGGATGTTGGCGTAAGCACCACGCTAAAGATCATCAAACGCATACAGGACCGTGTGGCCCGCGATAAATATGTCGGTACTTCGGAACTGAATAACCTGCTCCGCGACGAGATACAGCATTTACTTGCCGAAAACAACAGCAACGATTTTACCAATTTTGAATACGGCAACCATAAGCCTTATGTGATCATGGTGGTTGGGGTGAATGGTGTGGGTAAAACAACGACTATCGGTAAGCTGGCACATAAACTAAAACAGGCAGGCAATAAAGTGGTGATCGGTGCGGCGGATACCTTCCGTGCGGCCGCAGTTGAGCAGATACAGTTATGGGGCGATCGTGTAGGTGTAAGAGTGGTGGCACAAGCTATGGGTTCTGATCCGGCATCTGTGGCTTATGATACTTTACGTTCTGCAGTTGCCAATGGCGATGATGTCGCAATTATAGATACTGCTGGCCGTTTACATAATAAAGTTGGCCTGATGAACGAGCTGACCAAGATCAAAAATGTAATGGAAAAAGTGGTGCCCGGTGCACCACACGAGATATTGCTGGTGCTGGATGCTTCGACAGGTCAGAATGCTATTGAGCAATGCAAACAATTTACCGAAGCCACAGCCGTAAATGCACTGGCATTAACCAAACTGGATGGGACTGCAAAAGGCGGTGTAGTGATCGGTATATCAGACCAGTTCAGGATACCGGTAAAATACATAGGTGTAGGCGAAGGCATGGATCATCTGCAATTGTTTGACAGAAAGGCATTTGTAGATAGTTTATTTAAACAATAATATTAATTATACCGTCATTGCGAGGAACGAAGCAATCTCTAAACTGTACAGAGCGGCAATGATAAGTGAGAAAAGGTAATGAGGACAAAATCGATCGATAAACCAACTATATCAAATAAACCGCGTGTTAACGTAGTGACCCTGGGCTGCTCCAAGAATACATACGATTCAGAGGTGTTAATGGGCCAACTCAAAGGCAACCACTTTGACGTGGTGCATGAGGCTGAACAGGTGAGCAGCGATGATATCATCGTG
>DATHLW010000045.1:0-5874 GCA_035487675.1 Mucilaginibacter sp.
TTACATAGCCATTTGATGCCGCCGCATCTGCAAAACCACCACCGAATCGTAAGGCCAGTTTATTGGTAGCCAGGTACTGCGCACCGCCACGTATACCTATCGTATTTTGATAATTCCGTGGCGAGTGGGTATCCTGCAGCAATGGTGTATTATTCTTGTAATCGAATGATAATGTTTTGAAAGCATCCCATTCAACCACATTCACGTCAAGCGCCAGCGTCCATTTGGTGCATGGATGAAAACCAATACCGATGGAGTTTGTTGCCGGCAATGGTATGCTCGCATTGAACTGGTTTGGTGAAGGGAAAGCAGTTTGCAATGATGCCGGCACCGTAAAAATGGCATCACCATTATTAATAGTAGTAGTTACTTTAGATCGGTGGGTGATACCTACTGTAACTCCCGATTCCGTCTTGAAGTAAATACCTGCGTTCCATCCATAGCCTTTACCACTGCCCTTTAGTTCAGCCTGGCCCGATTGCCCTGAAGCAAAATCAACCGGGATAGCCCTCGTCAGGTCGACGGTGCCATGGTTGTACACAAAACCACCACCAATGCTTACCCACTCGGCCAGTTTAATGCTTATTGTAGGCTGAAAATAAATAGCTTTCAGGTCAAGCTTTTCGGCAGCATATTTCCCTGGCCATGTGGTTCCCCAGTCGGTCAATCCACCAAAGGGGGTATAAACAGCCATGCCCAATTTCCATGGAGCTCCTTTTGGCCCCCATACGACATAACCATTAAAGGGCGTAGCCCATTTATTGGCGGTATGATACTGCTCAGAAGTTCCTGCCGGATTAAATACCGACTTAAAGTTCAGCGGACTTATCCCCGCCTGTACATAATTTTCTGGCAGCATGGCTACCGCTCCGGGATTAAAAAACACTGCTGCGCCATCCTGCGATAAGCCTGTCCCGGTATGGCCCATGCCTATTTGTTTTTGCCCCTCCAGGTTTACCTGGAAACCCTGGGCAAAAGCCATTACCGGCGCTACCGCGAGCGCTAATAGTAAAAGTTTACGCATAAAAAATCGTTCTAGGGGTAAGATAATTGTATTAAGTTTAAATAATTGGTATGCAAACATAGTAATTTAGCTCATATTTCAATGACGTTGGGTTGACAAAAATTAAATATTAGTTAATCGGTAGCCAGTGACCGGTGATTAGTAAAAACTATTATTATCGCCTGTTTATTTGCCCGCTGCAAACCGAAAACTGCTAACTAAAAATTTTTCTCCGCCACTATTTAAATATTATCCGAAAAACCTTAGCTTTGCGGCTCTAAAACAAAAGCATTTTATAGAGAACTATTTCATTTACAAAATCTTTTAAATTACCAGGTTATATATGCCAAACATTGGAAAAATATCACAGATCATCGGTCCGGTAGTTGACGTTAGCTTTGCTGGCGATAGTCATCTTCCTAAAATTTATGACGCGTTAGAGATCACCAAAGACAACGGCCAGAAAATTATTTTGGAAGTTCAGCAGCACTTAGGCGAAGATCGTGTACGTGCGGTGGCGATGGACTCAACTGACGGTCTGCTTCGCGGAATGCCGGTTGTGGACCTTGAATCAGCTATCCGTATGCCTGTCGGCGATGATATCAAAGGTCGTGTATTTAACGTGGTAGGTGATCCAATTGATGGTTTGGGTGTGGTTGATAAAACCAATGGGAAATCTATCCACAACGTTCCTCCTCGTTTTGAGGACCTTTCTACCGAAAGCGAAGTATTGTTCACCGGTATTAAAGTAATCGACCTATTGGAGCCTTATGCAAAAGGTGGTAAGATCGGTCTGTTTGGCGGTGCGGGTGTAGGTAAAACCGTATTGATCCAGGAATTGATCAACAACATCGCGAAAGCTTATGCTGGTTTATCAGTGTTTGCAGGTGTAGGTGAGCGTACCCGTGAAGGTAACGACTTACTGCGCGAAATGATCGAGTCAGGCATTATCAAATATGGTGATGACTTTATCCACTCGATGGAGCAAGGCAAATGGGATTTGACCAAAGTAAACAAAGAAGAACTAAAAGATTCAAAAGCAACATTCGTATTCGGTCAGATGAACGAACCTCCGGGTGCACGTGCCCGTGTGGCTTTATCAGGACTTACTATCGCTGAATATTTCCGCGATGGTGATGCTGAAGGTAAGGGCCGCGATATATTATTCTTTATCGATAACATTTTCCGCTTTACACAAGCAGGATCTGAAGTATCAGCGTTGTTGGGCCGTATGCCATCAGCGGTAGGTTACCAGCCAACACTGGCTACCGAGATGGGTACCATGCAGGAACGTATCACCTCAACCAAACGCGGTTCGATCACCTCTGTACAGGCGGTGTATGTACCTGCGGATGACTTGACCGACCCTGCGCCGGCTACTACCTTCGCCCACTTAGATGCTACTACAGTATTGTCACGTAAGATCGCCGAGCTGGGTATCTACCCTGCGGTTGACCCTCTGGACTCTACTTCACGTATTCTTAGCCCGCAAATCTTAGGTGCTGAGCACTATAACACTGCACAGCGCGTAAAAGAAATTCTGCAACGCTACAAAGAGTTACAGGATATCATCGCGATCTTAGGTATGGACGAGCTTTCTGAAGAAGATAAGCTCGTTGTATCACGCGCACGCCGTGTACAACGTTTCCTTTCTCAGCCATTCCACGTTGCCGAGCAATTTACCGGCTTAAAAGGCGTACTGGTTGACATTAAGGATACCATCAAAGGCTTCAACATGATCATGGACGGCGAAGTGGACGAGTACCCTGAAGCTGCCTTCAACCTGGTTGGAAGCATTGAAGACGCAATTGAAAAAGGCAAGAAGCTATTAGCTGAAGCTAATAGCTAAGAACCAAGATTCAAGAGCCAAGATTCAAGAGTTTTTTTATCCTGATTCTTGACTCTTGATTCCTGACTCTCTAACGGAAACAATAAATGAACCTGGAAATATTAACTCCCGACAAAAAAGTGTTTGAAGGCGAGGTTACTGCGGTAAACCTGCCGGGCACTATGGGCGCATTTGAGGTATTGAACCAACACACACCGCTCATCTCGACTTTGGAAGATGGCAAACTGATCGTTCGCCAGGGGCCTAATAAAGAAGATGTATACCTAATATCCGGCGGTGTTGTTGAAGTACTGAACAACAAAGTGGTGGTATTAGCCGAAGACATTAACCACCGCTAACAAGATATAAATTTAACTACTAAACGCCTGGTGAGTGATCATCGGGCGTTTTTTTGTTCACGTTCACGCCATGAACGCCCGTGAACAATTCATAAATACCTCACAATCATTTAATTAAGTTTTCGCCACTACTGACAAAATAGTGTCACCCGCCTCATCATTTCAAAATGACCCGGTAAACTATGCCTCTATTACGCGCTACTTAACTTTGCAAAACGGACGGAAACAAATTTAATATCCCAATACAGACAACTATGAGATAGTAACCGATCCAGGTTAATATGGTATGACCCTTTTCTTTCATATTACCATGCTAATTTGATACACTGAATTTATACCTGCAAATGAGCCGTTCGTTAGTTTTTAATCTTGGTAGTATTTGAAACAAAACAAACGGCCTTTTCCTCATTATACAGGGCCCGTGTGCCGTTAACGGGCAATAACTTATGCGTGTAGCCCGCCTTGTGACGAAACCCGGGGACTCCGCCATGCTACTCGCAATGTTTGGTCCCTGTGCTCAATTAATATCCTGATCAGTTTTTTCAAACAGATCACTTTAAAATCGGGACAACAAGCTATTACTACTACCTGGTCATCTATAAACTCTAATAAGGGGTTTTGGTTGTGGTATTTACAAGCTGTAAGTTCAATCACAGACTTTACATGAGCGCCTAAGTCCATGATCCTCGGGTAGTTAAATGTAATAATACAACCACCGGCAGTTGTTAATGTTTCATTATTTGCGGATTATATTTTCGGGTAGTTGATTGGGTTGATTAAGTTGGATTAAGTTGGTATAGTAGTTAACAACCTGATCAGCCACTTAACCTAATCAACCATCACACTACTGTACCTTTGTTATGCTGAACGCAGTGAAGTATCTGTCGCGATAAGTCCCTTTCTGCTCCGGCATTTCAAAATGAACCGGGAAACTACCCCTTCTAAAAAATGTATAACGTACCACGTAAAACGTCCAACAAAAAAACTCACTACTCACTACTCACCACTCACTTATAACAACTATGCTCTAAATTTTGTAAATTTGTTTATAACAAACCTATAGGGTTATAATCACGTTATAAATAACATTATGGAACGTATAGTATTAGAAGTGGATGATACAGTAGGGAAGATATACCGGGGCTTCAGTGCGAAAAGTAAACAGCAATTTAACCAAACGGTAAGCCTGATGGTAAAAAAAGCGGTGAACGATGCCACATTTGCCGAGTATTCGAAATTATTGGATGATACAGGCAACGAGGCCGTAAAGAATGGACTTACGCCTGAAATACTGGAATCGCTATTGGCATCTGATGATTAAGATATTTGTTTTTGATACCAACAGCCTTATCAGCGCCAATCTTTCACCTGATTCTGTTAACCGAAAAGCCTACGATAGGGCGCGTGAAACAGGAATTCCTGTGTATTCCAGTGACACACTCACAGAATTTACTGAAACATTGCTTCGACCAAAATTTGACAAGTATATCTCAAGTGAAAAGCGGCTTCAGGCCTTAGCTGCTTTTGAAAAGAAGGGTCAGCTTATACGGGTATCAGTCAGCATTGACCTTTGCCGCGACCCAAAGGATAATAAATTCCTGGAACTGGCGCTTGAATCAGGCGCCGCCTGTATTATTACCGGCGATAAAGATCTGTTGGTTCTCAATCCATTTAAAAACATTCCAATATTAACTGCTGCAGATTTCCTGAAGAATTTTTAATTCTTACAAAACCAACACAATAAAACCGGGATGCCCAAACACCCCGGTCAAGAAATTCTGCTATCAATAAATTAATGTTACTGCGTCAAACCGGTGATCTTTCTTACACGGTTATTATTTGCGTCATCAACATACAGGGTTCCGTCCGGTCCAAAGGACAGGCTGTTGGTCCAGGATAACAGGGCGTTTACAGAAGGGCCGCCATCACCCGAAAAACCACTGGTGCCATTACCGGCAACAAGGTTGATAATGCCTGTTTTTTTGTCGACCACATACACCTGCGACAATAGCTGGTCACCTATATAAAGATCCCCGTTCTTAGCTACCGCGATACCCACGGGCGCACTAAAAGAAGCGCTTGCAGCCAGGCCTCCCATGCCGCTATTGCCAAAAACACCGCTGCCTGCCGCGGTAGTGATAATTCCTGTATGGGCATCAATCTTTCGTATCCTTGCATTCTCCTGGTCGCTCACATAAATATCCCCCCTAACCGGATCAATAGCCACGTTCCATATAAAATTGAACATGGCAGCGGTAGCAGGACCGCCGTCACCACCAAACCCACGGTTCCCGTTACCGGCTATGGTGGTGATTATTTTGGTTTTCATATTCATTTTTCTTAAAAGCAAACCTGCCTGGTCCGAAAAGATCAGGTTGCCGTCCTTATCCATTGCAATGCCGAAGGGGATGTACAGATTGGTTGCCAAAGCGGTATTGCCGTCACCATTAAAGTCGGTCAGGCCAGTTCCGGCAATGGTTTGTACTATGCCGGTCGCATGATCTACCCGGCGTATCCTGCTGTTGCTCAGGTCGGTGATGTATAGGTTGCCCTCATTATCAGATACAATGTGAAAGGCGTTGCTGAAACTTGCCTGCGTAGCAGGGCCGCCGTCGCCCGAGAAGCCATTGACCCCGTTGCCGGCTACAGTAGTGATGATGCCCGTTTTGGCGTCTACTTTCCTG
>DATHLW010000046.1:0-3545 GCA_035487675.1 Mucilaginibacter sp.
CCGCCTTTTGGGCGGTTCTGTAATTTATAATCTCTGTTGATTTGAGAATGTTAGTCGGCCCTGGTAACCCTGCCCGAGCCTATGGTCCTGGTATCAATAACAGAAGCACTACCGGAGTACATCACGCTGCCTGAGCCTGTGATATGAGCCGAAACACTTTTTTCGGCAGTAACATATATATTGCCAGAGCCTGTAATTACTGCTTTTGTAGATTCTGTTTTCAGGCCTTTGCCTTCAATCTGTCCCGACCCGCTGATCATCATATCAGCATTTCCTGTACTGCCATTGATCCTGATAGAACCTGAACCGCTGATCACAGCATGCAAATCACCAGACTTAACAGAAGTATTGATGGAGCCTGAGCCACTCAGCACAGCTTTGAATTCCCCTGAAGTGTTAATTGTTCCTTCAACTTCCATATGCCCCGATCCGCTGTTGATAAGGCCATTTAATTCTTTTGCGCTAATATATACTTCCGCTTTGTGAATGTTATTGTAGTGGTTATTCCAGTGGCGGTCTTTGAACCTAATCTGCAAGGTGCTGCCCTCAACTACCGTTTCTATATCATTTATAATATTGGCGTCGGCTTCTACCTTCACACTTTCAGTACCATCCATTTTGATATGAACATTGAAAGGGCCGCCCGAGGCAATAGATGAAAAGCCCGAAACCTGGCGTGTTTGAGTGGAGCTATCCTGCGCGGAAACTTTTATGGCCACGGCTGAAAACAGCGCTATTGATAAAAGAGAGAATGCTAATCTTTTCATGATAAATTGTTTTTTTACATTAGACGCTGCATGTTTGCTAAGCGTTGCATGTCGAATCAAAAAGTAATTTATCGTTGGCTGAGTTTTAGTTTTGTTGAGCCTGTTCCTTTTGCTGCTTTTTCAATTCCCTTCTGAGTTTGCGGGCTGCCCGGCGTTGTTTCCGCTGTTCTTTTTTTATCAGGTGTTCCTGCTTTTGAATAGCCAAATCGGCTATTTTGTTTTGCACATCCTGCTGCATTTTCTCGTTCAGCCCTATGCATGGTTTAATGCCGGTTAGTAAGGTATGCCAGATGTTTTTAAAGAAAGGAAAATCTTTGGGGCGTTCGTAATTGACGTAGAAGGAGCGAGGGATCTCGTCCGGATTTTCGGGATTATTGTGTTTGAGCACCATCACATTGGCAAATAACGATGCAATGGTCATGTGTTTTAGTTTATCATTTGCTGTATCAGCCTTTAATACCGTTACTTTCAAGTCATTGTATAGTAAAGCTATCCTGCCTTTTGATACACGGTTATCTGCCTTGATGTCAAACTCAAAGCGGGTTAGTTTTCCATTATTTACCTTTATCAAACCCAAAGGCATAATAGCAGGATTAAGCACTGTAAGATCCATCGGTCCCATGCCGCCTTTATAACTGAAGGGTAGGTTTTCATCTGTCAGGTTAAAGGTGAACAGCACGTCCAGCTTTCCCCTGTTCATAAAATAGCTGGTCAGATTTGCGGTGCAAATATTATTCTTTGCGAGCGCTTCTTTATTAGTGGTCACGTTCAATATCCGCCCGGATGAATTATTGAAAACGATGGTGCCGGTCTGATCAGATTGTTGATTGTATTCTGTATAGGAAACATTGATCCGGTTTACATCAATAGTATCAATATTCAGATCGGCCCTTAGTTCTTTAAGTCCAAAGTTTGGATACGTTCGCTCCCTGTCGGTTTTTTTGAGAATGAACTTTGGATTACTAAATAAATTAAACGAGCCGCTATTCAATATCATTCGGGACGCATTGATGACGCGGTATTTATGATAGCTCAGGTAATCAAAATGATTGATCTGAAGTGAGTCAAGATGTACATCAAAGCGATCTTTCTCACTTTGCTTGAAAAACACGTCGGCTTTTACAGGTTTCAGGTCGAGCCCCCGGATATCAAGTCTCGAAGTTTTGGTAGACAAGCGCAAAGATTTGACCTTATACATGTACAAACCATTCGGAGATCGCCCTGAATAGTTGTTCAACTCTGCGACAATATCCCGGCAATACAATAACCGGGATTTATCTGTTTGAGTAGCTGAGTCTATCAATAGATCTGTGGCGCTCAAGTTCATCTCTTTCAACTCGGAGATAACCAGCTTGTGGCCTGAATAATCCTGGTATTTAAGTTTTACATCGCCTAATATAATATCACCGATATGGATCGACTTGAGGGACTTGGATATCTTTTGGTAAATGGTGCGGCGATCTTTTACCATCGTATCCTTTAGATGATTTTGCTGGTAGCTGACATTCAGTTCCGGCTGGCTCAAAACGATCCTGCCTATATCCAGTTTATGCTGAAAGTACAACATAAAAGGATGGATATGGTATATTATAAGACGTTTAACGTGCAGCTCGACCAGGTTATTTGGCGCCAGGTGTGCTTTCAATCGTTGATTATAGACTGCTGTATCCGGCTTTAAGGTAATATTATAAATATCAAGCTCACCTCTAAGGATATGCAATTTAGCGTCAGTGAAATCAACAGTATACAAGCCCTCGCTGCTTGTTAAAACAACACTTTTTACTTTTTTAGCCAGTATAGGCGACCAATATAGATTTGCGAAAAATGCTAAAATCAATATAAGGCCTAACAAAGTAAGCAAGACAGTGAGCAATATTTTATGCCGCTTATGTTTAAAGGGGTTTATTGCCATTCCGCCGCTGTTTAATCTTCATTTATTTTATAGGTATACGAATCTTATTCCGCCAAGTTAGCCAACTTTGACAATTTCAACTGTATGCTTAGTTAGCTTTTTTTACAATCTACATACACAACAATAGATGTTTGGTTTTGTTAAACGTGACAAACTGTCATTAAATTCTAAAAGATTGTGTAATTTTGCGGTTCAATTTTATATAATGATGGATTTGGTTATTCCGGATAAAACACACGACGAAAGCAGGCAAGGTGAGGCTTTACTGTTGGAGCCTAAGAATGAAAAGAATAATGGCAGAAAACTTTATATCGAAAGTTACGGTTGTGCCATGAACTTTTCGGACAGTGAGATAGTCGCTTCTATTTTATCGGATCAAGGATTTGAAACCACTAGCGATTATAATAATGCTGATGTGATTTTCATCAATACCTGTTCCATCCGCGAGAATGCCGAACAGCGCGTGCGTAATCGCCTTAGGGAATTTACGATAGCCAAAGTAAAAAACCCGGGCCTGGTAGTAGGGGTATTGGGCTGCATGGCTGAACGATTGAAATCAAAATTCCTGGAAGAAGAAAAGCTGGTTGACGTGGTAGTTGGCCCGGATGCTTACCGCGATCTGCCGGGACTGATAAGCAAAGTTGATGATGGACAAAAGGCAGTGAATGTACTATTATCCCGTGAGGAAACTTATGCTGATATAAGTCCGGTAAGATTGAACAGCAACGGCATCAATGCTTTTGTTTCGATCATGCGCGGATGCGATAATATGTGTTCATTCTGTGTAGTACCGTTCACCCGTGGCCGTGAACGCAGCCGTGAACCGCAATCTATTATAAAAGAATGCACTGATCTGTTTAGCCAGG
>DATHLW010000047.1:0-8788 GCA_035487675.1 Mucilaginibacter sp.
AGATACTGCAGTGCAAACTTTCGCCCTTGTTGTGGTTGTCATAGGAGGTTCGGAAAATTCAATCATCGATATAAATTCCTTCCCTGGGGAGGGGTGTGGTGGAATATGAAGTGGCGGTAGGGGTTTCTGCGCCATCCGTTAAAGAGCATGTCGTACGCATGCATGGCGTATAAACCCCTACCTTCCCTTCCCCAAGGAAGGCGCACTACCCATCCACTCATCTGCACATCCACTCATCTGCACATCCACTAGTTCATCATCACCTTATGATCTCCCGGCTGGTGCACAACGCGGAGGTAAGGTTTAATGGTTTTAAAGCCTTCGGGATATTTTTCCAGGGCCTCTTCGTTGGATACTGATGAAACAATGATCACGTCCTCGCCTTGCTTCCAGTTAACCGGGGTGGCCACTTTATGCTCGGCGGTCAACTGCATGGAATCCAGCACGCGTAGTATCTCGTCGAAGTTGCGGCCTGTGGTCATAGGGTAGGTTAGTGATAGTTTAACCTTTTTATCCGGGCCGATGATAAATACCGAACGCACGGTTTGGTTGGTAGCAGCCGTTCTGCCTTCACTGGTGCCGGGTTCTTCGGCGGGCAGCATGTCATACAGCTTTGCGATGGCCAGGGTAGGGTCGCCTATCATAGGGTAGTTTACGGCGTAACCCTGTGTTTCCTCAATATCTTTTGCCCACCTGGAATGACTGTCTACCGGGTCGACGCTCAGGCCTATCACCTTCGTGTTACGTTTTGCAAACTCGGGCGCCAGTTTGGCCATGTAGCCCAGCTCGGTGGTGCAAACCGGGGTAAAGTCTTTAGGGTGCGAAAAAAGGATTGCCCAACCGTCGCCCATCCATTGGTAAAAATTAATTTTGCCCTGGGTAGTTTCTGCCTGAAAATCCGGGGCGGTGTCTCCTAATCTGATACTCATAACATTAAATTTTAAATAGTTAAATAATGATTTGATGAATTGTAAGCAGACGCACAATGGCATAGGCAACTGTTGATCCCTGTTGCTGTTTCCCTTGTATTTTCCGATCGGGAGTTGTCATTGCCTGTTGTTTTTTGGTATAACAAATATGCAATGGGGTAAAGGTTTTTATCCGTAATCAAAGTTACATATCGTTGTAACAAATTACCTATTACTAAGCAACTTTTTTGATGTGGGTGTGCGGATGGCGGTTGGCGGAGGTCGGAAGGCAGAGGACGGGGGTTAGAAGTCAGTAAGCAGTTGGCAGTTGAATGCCGTGTGAGCTTGGGACATAGCGGGACAGCAAAGTTCACGAATCGACTCACCCGGTCATTGCTTCGCTCGACCACCCTCTCTCCGCTATGGCGGAAAGAGGGGTTTTAAAAAAAATGTTTTCCCCCTCTTTGCGGCTTGCCGAAGAGAGGGTCGACCAGCGTAGCGTCGTCGGGGTGAGTCGACTGTGCGATTTGATTTGGCCTCTGTTTCAAACTGTATCAAACCTTTCTTGTCCGGAATTAGCTTCATATAAACTATTGTATATTAAATATTTGTGATCTATATTTAATATACAATCTCTTAAACTTTAAACCATGAAAAAGTTCCTGACTTTATTTGCGCTGGCAGCGGTGGCCGCCTGCATTTTTTCGTCCTGCAAAAGCAATGGCTCCGGTATGGCGGCCATCGTAAGTGACAGCACTGCGGTCTTAATGAAAAAGAATGTGCAAACGGCCCTGGCTGCCGATAGCTTGATTATGAAGCATGATATGGACGGATACTTCAAGTTATGCGCACCCGGTTATACCGATTACGGATCGCCGGGTGATAAACCAGCTAACAATATTGACTCGATGAAATCAGAGATGAAAATATTTTTCGGCGCTTATCCTGATTTCAAAGGCGAGGATCTGAAAGCTTATGCCAGTCCCGATAGCTATCGGGACGAGGTAGCTGTGACCGGAACATTTAGCGGCACGTTTAAAAATCCGTATTTGAAAATGAAGCCAACCGGCAAGGGATTTAAAGTATTTGATGCAGATATATTCACTTTTGATAAAGACGGAAAGATCACTTCGCACAAATCCATCGTACCCGGATCGGTCTACTTGAGCCAGGCAGGGGTAGTACTCCCAAAAAAGAAAGATAAAAAATAAGTTATTTATAAAGACACCTCCTGTAGAGACGCGATGCATCGCGTCTCTACGTTAATATTGTTACCAACTGCTAACTGAAACAGGGCGTTCCCCGCTGGTAGAAGCGGGTCAGGCTTTCCGTTTATACTGCGCAGGCGTTGGGCGCGGGCCGGTATCCACTTCAATCCTTAACGCGACTCACTTCATAATTTGAAAAAGCACTATAGTCTGCACTATAATAATTAAGCTCAGCCACAAATAAAAAGCGTTTTGTTTCCGGGCAATGGCGTTGGCAAAGCAGACGAAAATAAATACCCCTGCTATAAAAACTACAAAAATGGATTTGTAACCCATAACTTCTCCTCCCAGCATGATTCCGCTTTCATCTGGTTTTCTATGCATAAGGCGTTCCTGAAAGGCTAAATTAAATATTAAGGTATCATAACAAAGCCAGGTGTACAACAAGTAGCAGATAATTGATATGGGATATTTCTTAAGGAATTGAAAGGCTACCTTCATGTACATCTAATTGGTATTATTAATACCGTTATCAAGTAAAAGTAACCCCGTACTGTTTCGTTTCATGAGCCGATACCAAATGAAACAAAATGAAACAGCACTCTACCTATTCCCATTTATAAACCTTACCGACCATTTCAGGAAAAATACCAATAGCCCTATAGTAAGCATGATTAATCCATTGGTCAGGTAAAATCCGATATCGGATTTAAATAGATAGCCGGGTTTAAGAAAAATGTGTTTCAGAAAATGCCATCCAAAGAGATCAAACCGATTCAGGAAAAATCCCACTAGTAAAACAATAACGGAATTGAGCCAATGCCACCTATGTTTTATAGAAAGCACCAGCGAGATGATAAACGCTGTTAAAAGCCCAGCATCTTCACTCAAACTAATCCAAATGGCGTCATAATAGATTCTACTTTGAACGGCACTTGATCTAATATCTTTTACTTCTTTATAAATATCAATGTCGTGCAGACCAGCAAATTCCAGGAACGCATGAATAAAAAACCAGCAGGCTATTAAATGTACCAGAATCAGTCGCCAGTTTAGTTTGGATACGAATTGGGATAAGGTCATGTTAAGTGCTTTGGTAAAGTAAATATAATGATTTGCTGCAAACTGTACTGTTTCGTTTCAGAAGCCGGTACCAAATGATACAAGGTGAAACAGTTGATTAGGTTGGATTAGGTTGACTAGGTTAACTCAATCAACTCCCTAACTGTTTCAACCTGTATCAAACCCACCCCCACTCCCGAAACGAAACAGCACAAAAATTAATCGCCTGTTTTTCAAAGAATAATCTTTTATTTTAAAAAATATTCTTGTAAAATAAACTATAATCTTTATATTTGTAATGAACATAACCCCCTCCCCGGCAGGTGCCGGTCCCAAATGTTCGCTCGGTTTCAATTAGCATCAACCTAAAAAACGAACGAACACCCAAACAGATCATTTCATGCAGGCTTTATTAGCGATGGTAAAGTCAAAGTCCGCAAACTATCTATAAGGGCTATTAGGGGAGTATTTTTCGCTGCGCGAGGTTGATTAAGTTGATTAGGTTAAGTTAAGTAGTTGATTAGGTTATCAACTGCAACCCAATCAACTTAATCCAACTCAATCAACCAAATTCACTAATTCATTAATTCAATAATTCTACAATTATGTCAACCCAACCCCAAGGCAGTTTCACCTTAACTGCGGAACAACTGCAAGCCGATGCAGCATACTGGCAAAACTACGCCGGTGACCAACGCGACAACTCCATCCGCGTAAGAACCTTTAACCAAACCATACAGGAAGCAAAAGAACAACCTGTACCGCAAATGCTGTTTGATAAATTCTGGTTCGAGGGAGAACTATGTATCCTGTTTTCAGACAGTAATGCGGGTAAATCTATCCTTGCCACACAAATTGCCAATTGCATTTGCAGTGGTACCAGTATGCAGCCCCTTGCAATGGAAGGCAATAAGCAACCTGTATTGTACTGCGATTTTGAATTGACCGCAAAACAAGTTGAGGCCCGTTACTCGCAGGACTGGGATGCACATTACCAATTTGCCGATAACCTTTTCCGTGCAGACCTGAACCCCGATGCGGAATTACCCGAAGGCTTTGATTATGAGGAGTACATTCACCAGGGTATCGAAACTGCGATAATAGATACTGGTGCCAGGGTAATTATTATTGATAACATTACCTACATAGCAAGCGAAAACGAGCAGGCAAAATTCGCACTGCCATTAATGAAGCAGCTTAAGGCGTTAAAAACTCAATACAAGCTGAGCATCCTTGCACTGGCGCATACACCCAAGCGCGACAAATCAAAACCCATTACCAGTAATGATTTGCAGGGCAGCCGTATGCTGATGAACTTTTGCGACAGCTCCTTTGCCATTGGCACCAGCAACGAACACCCCGACAGGCGTTACCTTAAACAAATAAAACAACGCAATACCGCACAGGTGTATGGCGAGGCTAATGTATGCGTATTTAACATTATAAAACCGCACAACTTTTTACAATACACTTTTGTAGGCTATGGCGACGAAAGGGCACACCTGAAAGATGCCAAAGAAAAAGAGAAAGATGAGTTTACCGAACGCGCTATTGAACTAAAGCAACAGGGCCTGAGCCTGCGCGAGATAGCCGCGGAGATGGGTATAACCCATACCCGGGTAAACAGGATGCTCAAAGCCGCTTCGGCAGGTGACCGTTAAAAAGAATGTATTGTATCGTTTCAGGAGCCGGGTAGGGTTTGATACGGCGTGAAACAGTTAAAGTTCCCCTCTAGGGAGGGGGTGCGGTTGACTGTGAAATAGTAGGGGTGGGTTTCTCCGCCATGCTGTAGAACACACCTCCAAAGGAGTCCTTCGGACCCTGCCCCTCTCAAGAGGGGAACCGAATGCTCCACCTGTATCACTCTGTATCAACACACCACGGCTTAAGAAACGAAACAGTACAGTAAACCCAAACATGCAGCTCGCATAGTCGACTCACCTCCAAAGGAGTCCTTCGGACCGGTCATTACTTCGCTCGACCACCCTCTCTCCGCTATGGCGGAAAGAGGGTGGTTGAAAAAATGTTTTCTCCCTCTTTGCGGCTTGCCGAAGAGAGGGTCGACCAGCGTAGCGTTGTCGGGGTGAGTCAAATAGGCGATATGCATTCACCAATGAACCAATGAACCAATGAACCAATGAACCAATGAAATGTACACCCTCGAACCTTACTCAACCCCATCATCCCGCTACCATTGCCCTAACTGCAACGACCGTGCCCGAACCTTTGTGCGCTACATCAACACCGATACCGGCGATCACCTGGCAGATCACGTTGGCCGCTGCGGACGTGAAAACAATTGCGGCTACCATTACAAACCCTCGCAGTATTTCCGCAACGAGGGGTCACGGCACGCAGGTTACCGGCCAATGACGATAGCACAAATTAATAAAAGGATATACAAACCTAAACCCAGATCCAACCATGAACCATCAACTATTAACTATCAACCGACCAGTAAACGGGTGTTTAAACCAAAACGCAAAATAAACCATGAACCATTAACTAATAACCATCAACCATTATTCATCAACCCCGAAATTGTAGACGCCACCATCTGCAAATACGAGCGCAATAACTTTGTACAATACCTGCTCGAAACATTCGGTATTGATGTCACCTACCGGCTCATTTGCCAGTACCGCGTAGGCACCGCCAAACACTGGCGCGGGGCAACCGTATTTTGGCAGATTGACGCCGAAGGCTGGGTTCGCACCGGCAAAATAATGCTATACGATACCCAAACAGGCAAACGGGTGAAGAAGCCTTTTAGTCATATTACATGGGCGCATTGTTTGTTGGAGCCAAAGTCCGAAAGTCGGGAAAGTCAGAAAAGTCCGGAAGATAAAAATGCAGCTGACTTGCGGACTTCCGGTCTTGCGGACTTTCGGACTACTTTCAAACTCAAACAATGCCTATTCGGAGAACACTTACTAACCCAGTTCCCCGATAAACCCGTGGCTATTGTGGAGAGCGAAAAGACGGCCATTATAGCCAGCGCTTACGATGAGAGCTTCATCTGGCTGGCATGCGGCAGCATCAGCAACCTGAACGCTACCATTTGCAAGCCGCTGCATGGCCGCCGCGTAACCTTATACCCCGACTTAGGCGCATTCGACAAATGGAAAGCCAAAGCCCGGCAGCTGCAACAGGCTATACCCAAAAGCAAGTTCACCGTATCGCCCGTACTGGAACAGCAGGCCAATGACGACGACCGCAAAAAAGGCCTCGACCTGGGCGATTTTTTACACAGAAGTAATGTTGGTTGATTGAGTTAAGTGGTTGATTAGGTTGATTTAGTCGGGAAGTCCGCAAGTCCGAAAGATTAATTTGATTAGGACATTTTTAACTCAATCAACTTAATCCAACGCAATCAACTTATTCAACTCGATCCAACTTAATCAACCCATAAAAAGAACAAATAAACCTTAAAACAACATGGAAACAAACCTGAAAACCCTATTACTTGATTATTACAAATTCCAGCTATGCGAAAGAGCTGTAAACCGGGAACTGGAAAAAATGCTGGACAACCCGGTTCCCTACAATAACGGAACGGACATTGACCACCTGCAAAAAGTGCTGGACTATGAAACCGAAGTAGAAAAGCTGCGGTATGATATGGACCACTTTTACCAGGTGACCAGGGGTATAGCCTCCAGCATTGCCACAGCGCTGGAAATGATAGGTGTGCCACCCGAAAGAAAAATCGCCATCGACCACGACGGCCCCACCAAACTCAATTTTTGGTACGACGAGTACGATGTGTATTATGAACTGGCGGTTTGATTTTGGAGTTGATTGAGTTAAGTGGTTGATTAGGTTAACAGAATCCAACCCAATCAACTTAATCCAACTCAATCAACCTAATCCAACTGTTTTACCCTGTATCAAGTCTGTACCGGGTTAGGAAACGAAACAGTACAGTACGAATAAACCAAACCGTTCGCTCCTGCAAGGCTCTGCCTTGTGGCCCGCATGCAAGGTATAACATGTGCCAGGCCCTGGCGTTTACTTAGCATGATGACCACAAGGGAGGACCCTTGCGGTAGCGGGGGGCGAACATTTGACTATATCATGAAGACACTAGAAAAATACCGTGAAAACACGGGTTGGTAATGTGCTATGTAAACTTTAAATTGAATACCGAACTGTTTTCATAAACATAAAAAAATGAAAGATACCGCGACATTAGCTACCGTCGCAGCAATAATTGCTGCCTTCGGCACCTCAATGTTATTTTTCCGAATTCAACGAGAGTTATCTTTAGCGAAAGAAGGAGAAATAAATTGGATTCCATATTCAGATTGGCTTTTGATTTTTGCTACCGTAATGTCACTTCTGCTTGTGATTCTGCCGATTATAGTTTCACAGGTTACGCCAGTTACGAATACTTTTTATTTGAAATTACCTAATGCTGCTTGTGGCTCAATAATAATTGTAGTTACTGGCTACATTTTTGGGATTTTGGCACATTATCGGCTGATCTTTGGAAAATATCGTTCAGGTCCCAGGTATAATCCTGAACCCGCAGAAAAAGCTATTGTATTAATTGCTGCATTTTTGGCACTGTCAATTTTCATTTTTTTAATAATATAAATGGTCCCAAATCGCTGCTACAAAGCGCTACATTAACGTTTACTTAGCTTGATGACCACAAGGGAGGACCCTTGCGGTAGCGGGGGATGACACCATTTAAAATACCGTGAAAACACGGGTTGTCTTTGGCTTGGAATATTACTAACTTTAAATAATCATAATAGTTTTTTTACATGGAAGCTAGGTTCTCGCAGCGCGTTAAGAATATTGTTAAAATTTCAAGAGATATAGCGTTTAATCTCAATAGTGATGCAATAAAACCCGAACATTTTCTTTTGGGTATTATTAATGAATCACTACTAACAGTTAAAGATAATGGACATGCTGTTTTGTATTTAGAAATGATGGGGGTAGATGTAAAAAATCTATCCGACGACACGTATTTATATTTATTAGAATCAGATACAAAAAAACCGGGTTCGCCTTCTGTTGTTGAAAAGTTAAAAAGCATACCCTTAACGAAGTTAGCAGAGAGAGTGATTACAAATTCTTTTCTTGAAGCAAAATCATTAAATAATGATTTCATTGGATCTGAACACCTCTTATTAGCCTATTTAAAAATCAATACCCCGTTTCATGTTGAGGTATTAGGATCAAAATATAACCTCAATTATGATAGGCTTAGAAAAATTATTTTTGAAAAACCTCTTCCAGAGGATTTAATCTCAGAGAAAAGACCTTCTAATTCTGAACAAGAGTCTTCTGAAATGCCATCAGAATTCGTTCGGAATCAAGATGTTTATGAAGTCATATCACATAGCGCCATTGAAATCGGAGAAATTTTTACATCAACTTTCCCTGGGAACGTCAAATATTACGGGGGGGGACCACCTAGTGTAGAAAATTCTCCATTGAGTTTAATTTTTAATAAGGAGGATTATTCAAACGAAGAAATCAAGGACATAATTGGTTTATTATCGGAATTGTACTCAAGCATCGGGGGCGATTATTTGAAGATTGTTGGAATGTCGCAATTTGAATATAAAATTGAATTGGCATAATGATGGAGCA
>DATHLW010000048.1:0-6178 GCA_035487675.1 Mucilaginibacter sp.
CGTTGAGCACAGGCAGTTTAAACAAATATTTTGCTGCGAATATAATCATAGCACCATAAAAATGCCTGATGTAGTCCCAGCTAAATTTGTTTACCGCCTTACGTGGTAATTGAATGATATATGTTTTTGAATAATAATAATTCTTAAAGCCCTGCAACCGAATACGGTACGATAGATCGATATTGTAGCCAAACTTGGCAAAACGCTCGTCAAAAAGGCCTGTTCTTTCCAAAACAGATCTGCGCAGCAGCATGCAGGCATCGTTGAGCACGTCAATTTCCTTAGTTTCAAACTCATCTACCCAATCAGCTTTTTTCTGCGGGAAGGCGTATGTTTTAGGGAAATATGATGACAAGCCGACAAATTTGATGAACGCTGCCCAGGAGCCGCTCAAAGTATGTTTTGAGCGCTGCAGATAATCGCCTTTAAAGTCGACCATACGTACGCTTGCGCCACCAGCCAGCGGATGCTGATCCATAAAGTTATTTAGCTTGGTAAATGAATCAGCGCTGATAATCGTATCCGGGCTGAGCAGCAAAATGTACTCTCCTCTGGTCTGCAGCAATGCATCGTTATTTGCTTTTGACAAACTTTCCTGGGTGGTATTAGCAAGCAGCTTTACTTCCGGAAATTCGTTGTTCAGCATATCAACGGAATTATCTGTAGACCCGTTGTCAACCACAATGACCTCATGCGAAATGTCATGCGCGGCTTTTTGCAATGAAGTTAATGCAAGCCGGAGCCCATTTCGTGAGTTGTGATTAATCAGGATTACGGATAATTTCATACTTACTACCTTGACAGTGAACTTTCGTATGGAATACGCGTTGCAATCGATCGCCCTAGAGTGATCTCATCAACGTACTCCAGTTCACCACCAAAAGCTATGCCACGAGCTATAGTAGAAATACTAATGTGGAAATCTTTTAATCTTTTGTGTAAATAAAAAATCGTCGTATCGCCCTCCATTGTAGCGCTTAGGGCAAATATTACTTCCTTAATCCCGTTTCCCTTTATTCTTTCCACTAAAGTATCCACTTGCAGGTCAGATGGGCCAATTCCGTCAATTGGAGAGATCAAACCGCCCAAAACGTGGTAAACGCCATTGTACTGATCAGTATTCTGTATAGCCATTACGTCACGTGTATCCTCTACTACACAGATAGTTGCGTGGTCACGTTTGGGCGAGGAACAAATTTCGCAAATTTCCTGATCCGAGATATTATGACATACCTTGCAAAACCTAATCTCATTTCGCAGTTTGACGACGCTTTCACTAAATTTCGCTACTTCTGCCTTATCCTGGTTTAGTAGGTGCAACACCAGTCGCAAAGCAGTTTTTTGTCCCACTCCCGGCAATTTGGCAAACTCGGCCACCGCATTCTCCAACAACTTTGACGAAAAGTTCATGTTGCGAATTTAAAAAAATATAGGTAAATCGCTGTCAGTTCATGGTTAATAGTTCATGGATCATTGCAGACAATTCCAATTACTATGAACTATCATCTATGAACTATGAACCCAAAAATATGTCTCCCTTAGTACTGCTATCCTTCATCATCGGTTATTTTTTAGTGTTACTCGTCATTTCGTGGCTTACCTCACGCAAATCATCCGACAACGATACCTTTTTTGTAGCTAACCGCAATTCCAAATGGTACCTGGTAGCTTTTGGGATGATAGGCACCGCATTGAGCGGGGTGACATTCATATCTGTTCCCGGTAAGGTGGGCGGCGACCAATTTGCTTATTTTCAATTCGTATTAGGTAATGCTGCGGGGTTTATCATAATTGCTACAGTGCTGCTTCCGCTTTATTACCGGTTAAAACTGACTTCAATTTACAGTTATATTGAACAAGCTTTAGGGCAATGGAGCTATAAGACTGCTGCCGGGATATTCCTCATTAGTCGCACCATAGGTTCAGCATTCAGGCTTTACCTGGTGGTTATCGTACTGCAAAAATTCATTTTTGATAATTATCATGTCCCTTTTGCGGTGACAGTATTGATTTGCCTGGCGCTGATATGGTCGTATACTTTTAAGGGAGGATTAAAGACCATTATCATCACTGATAGCTTACAGACACTATTCCTTGTTTCATCAGTGTTCCTATCGCTATATTTTATTTGCCGTAGCTTGGATATGAGCATTTTCCAGGCGGCAGACGCTATTAAGAATAGCAGTTATTCTAAAATTTTCTTTTTTAATGATTTCCTGAGCAGTCATTTTCACTTCAGTAAGGAGTTTTTAGGAGGATTATTTATCACCGTAGGTATGACCGGACTTGACCAGGACCTGATGCAGAAAAACCTGAGCATGAAGAACATAAAAGAAGCGCAGAAGAACATGTTCAGCTTTACTACTGTGTTTGTGATCATCAATATTTTCTTCCTGAGTGTGGGTGCATTGCTTTATATCTACGCTGCAAAATATGGCATCACCGTAGCCAAAACCGATTACCTCTATCCTACTATCGCCCTTAAATATTTAGGAGTTATCCCGGCCGTGGTATTTATGCTTGGGTTGACCGCTGCTACATTTGCAACTACAGATTCGGCACTGACTGCGCTTACCACATCTTTTTGCGTCGACTTTTTGGGTTTTAATAAGAACAAAGATGTGAACAGCGCGGCAATGGTCAAAACACGCCATATCGTGCATATCGCTTTTTCGGGATTGATGTTGCTGACTATCGTGATCTTTAATGCGATCAACAACGATGCAGTGGTGAGCGCCATATTCAAAGTAGCATCTTATACCTACGGGCCGCTATTAGGTTTATATTCATTTGGCCTGTTTATGAAGGGGCGGCAGGTGGCTGACAAACTGGTTCCGTTTATCTGCATTATATCTCCAATAGTATGTTATTTTCTCAGTACAGACTCGGCGAAGCTTCTCGGTGGATATGTTTTCGACAATGAGCTGATCATTGTGAATGGATTAATTACTTTTGTTGGGTTATTGCTCACCTCATCCCGCAAAAGTCAATAACGCAACATTTGAACTACATAATACGAATAACAGGATATGACAGGTGAAGATAAAATAAGACAAGCATTTGAGAATAAGAACTGGCAGGAAATAAAAGTTACGGACTCGTGGCAGATATTCAAGATCATGGCCGAGTTTGTGGATGGATTTGAGAAACTGGCTAAGATCGGCCCATGTGTATCGATATTCGGATCAGCACGCATGCGTAACGACAACAAATACTACAAACTGGCAGAAGAAGCAGGCCGATTATTAACCGAACGCGGCTATGGTGTGATATCAGGTGGCGGACCAGGTATCATGGAAGCAGCCAACAAAGGCGCTTATGAAGCTGGCGGTAAATCTGTAGGATTAAATATTGAGCTGCCTTTTGAGCAGTTCCACAATAAATATATCGACCGCGATAAATTACTAGAATTCGATTACTTCTTTATCCGCAAGGTAATGTTCATGAAGTATTCTCAGGGCTTTATTATCCTGCCGGGCGGATTTGGCACCATGGATGAATCATTCGAGGCTATTACGCTAATACAAACCGGTAAAATTGCCCGTTTCCCAATCGTTTTTGTCGGCATTGATTATTGGGGCGGATTGTTTAAATGGGTAGAAGAAAAAATGCTTGCCGAGGAACATACGATCAGCCCTGATGACTTAAACCTATATCGTTTGGTCGATACCGCCGAAGAAGCTGCCGAACATATCTTCCGTTTCTATGAGAAATACGTTTTGAAACCGAATTTTTAAATCATTTAAACATAAAAAAAGCGGCCATTAGAAGCCGCTTTTTTCTTTTCCATTTTTTTACTTGCTTTTGCTGTTACCCGCACCAGATACTGCTGCAACTGAATCAGGATTATCGGTCATTTCTATCATATCAGTTACTTCATCCACCAGTTTCTCAGGTGTACCGGAATAACCGATATATTTGAAACGGATGTTGCCGTTTTTATCGATGATAAACTTAGTAGGGATACCATCGACCTTATATGAACTCACAACTTTAGCCTGTTTCCCTTCTGAATTCTTTTCATCCACCAATACATGAAAAGTGTATTTATTATCAGCAATAAATTTCTTTACCCCATCTACATAGCTGTCGCCATTTTCCCAGGTATCAACAAATAAAAACTTCACATTAGCATCATCCTTATATTTATTTACTGCCAGTTGCATCCCTGGAAATGAAGCCTTACATGGCCCGCACCAGGTTGCCCAAAAATCAACGATCACCACTTTTCCTTTCAGATCAGCCAATGAAACCGTTTTGCCATCCAGGTCTTTCAATGCAAAAGCTGGTGCAGGCTGATTGATCATGGTTTTAGCAAGTTCTTCTCTAAGTTTACTTTTTGAAGCACTTTCTAACGAAGCTATGTACTGGTCAAAATCGTTATCGCTGCCCTTGCTTTTTACATATTCTTTTTTCAAGACTTCCTTCATCGCAACAGATCCATGCCCGGCTTTCACCTGCGTTTCAGCAAAGTCTTTAGCTTTTGCTGTTTGAGCATTGGCTATAAGTATCTGTATATAATTATCTGCTACATCGGGGTCAATTGTTTTGTCAGTATGATCAATTACAGGTTGTTCATATTGAAGTGCTTCATGATATTTACCTTCCTTAAATAAAATAAAAGCATATGTATCAGCATACATGTCATAGGTGAACTCATAATTCTTTTTCATCTGTTTCGGAGAATTGTAAGCTTGTCCTGAAGGGTTTTTGATCTTTTCTGACACCATATCCAATGATTGTTTTGACAATTGTTCAGCTTCATCTAAATGGTCGCCCTTTTTTGCCCAGTCATAAGCGTCGTTATTATAATAGCCAGCTAAACCCGATTTGTTTTTAACCTGAACCAAGTATTTATGAAAATTGTCCATATCACGATTGTAAAGGTAATGGCTTGCCAATTCCAGCCTGAAGTTGTCCTGGATGGAATTTTTGTCGGCTGCATTTTCAGGGTATCTTTTGATGTAAACATGGTAAATGGAATCCCTTTTAGCTACATCTTTCTCTTTAAAAAAAACTGAGCCCATCTCATTTTTGACAAACAAACCATCCGGGAATTTAGTCCGGATAACTGTATTCAACGAATCCATCGCTTTTGTGTTTTTGCTCATCCTCAGCAAACCTGAAGCTAATATCAGGTCATCTTCCTTATCACTCTTCTCTAAACTATTTATCTTTTCACTTACGTCGGCTTTATATTCAGGAACTCTGGCTATCATATAGTAATATCCTGCTTCATAGTCCTTTTTGCTTTTAGGGTTTAACGCAAATTCCTTTTTATACAGTTCTGCAGCCCGACCAACGTCAGGTTTTATTTTTGCGAAATACACCCCTGCCCCTCCTGAATAAATGCTCCCTTCAGAAGCGTAAGCTCCTTCAACCGGCTGTTTGTCTTTATATACCATGTATACATACCCTTTATCATTATTATTATCTATATCACCGCCTGAACTTATCCTGATAAAAAATGCCTTAGCTACCGGATTAATAGTTATTGCTCCTTTTAAGAGTTTCCCATCCGGTTTCAGGTCGATATCGTCAACCGGATAGTTTTTATTATCAAGATAATAGACTGAAGCAGTAATATCTTTTTTGCCATCCGTAACAGTACCTGCGGGGTCATAAGTTAATATTACCTTTGCGCCTGCTGATGGTGTGGGGTCGGATAGTTTCAGATGATCGGTATTTTGCGCAAATACACATTGCGAAGCAAGTAACACCGGCAATACCATTAACGATTTAAAGTTTTTCATGTGGTAAGATTTAAAGTGATTTATTTTTTTAGTGCGCTGCATCAGAATGATGATTGCCATCAATCATTGCTAATCAATGTTTTAATAGTTTAGGGTAGTGCAATTTAAAATAAAAAACATTCAAAGTATAATTTCAGCCCCAAAAAGCATTATACCAGGTTTTATTTTCTTTAAATTATTTGTTACCTTCTCTGACTTGATGCAACCGCCTCGGGATTGCTGGCCATTTCGATCATATTAGTTATATCATCAACAAGACCTTCAGGGGTTCCTCTGTAGCCTAAATACTTAAAACGTATAAAACCGTTTTTATCAATAACAAATTTGGTCGGTAATCCGCCAACATTATAAATATTTTTTACCCTGGTTTGCTCACCATCTTCACCTTTCTCATCCATTAATACGTTAAAGGTGTATTTATGCTC
>DATHLW010000049.1:0-6848 GCA_035487675.1 Mucilaginibacter sp.
AGAACAGGTTTTTTTCAGCAAATGCCAGATCGTGTGAAATATTCTTCCTGATGTAGTTGTTAAGCTTTTCTATTTGCTTGAATTTGTAATTTTTTATCTCCTCTTCGGATATGCTCCGGCTTGCCAGTTCTTCAAAAGCTGCTGATACAGCAAGCTCGGTATAACCGAATTTATTGTCAATAATTTCCATAAGCTTCTCAGTGGGAAGCATCGCATAGATCCCCTTTAATTCGTCTTTCGAAACCATTGAAAATCAGGCAATTTAGTTTATAAATTTGGCTCTGTATCAAATGTAGGATTTAACAGGTAATTTTCCTAATTTATTCTACAATTTCAGTAGGAATTAATAGTTTCATTAATCCAAGAGAAATAAACATTATTTTTTACGAAAATAAAATAAGGATTTCAGTGGGTTACCTGATTTTTTGCGGCCTGGCAACCGCCTTCAGTTTGGTTTGATGATGCACTTTTGCAATGGTTGTCACCACCCCGGCAGCAGTTATTTTCCGGATAAGATTGTTATCCTCGTCAGCAACATAAATATTACCCGACTTATCAATTGCAAGTCCCGCCGGTGTGTTAAAACTCGCCGAAGTACCTGTGGCATCTTTTGCACCTTTAGCGCCACTCCCGGCAATCGTGGTTACATCTCCTGATGGCGTTATCTTACGTATCAGGTTATTGCCCGAATCAGCCACATACACATTCCCGGCAACATCTACTGCAATTCCAAACGGAGAATTAAAGCTTGCTGCACTGCCTGTGCCGTTTGCTGAACCTCGTTGTCCGCTGCCTGCAAATGTGCTTACCTGCCCTGCCGGGGTAACCTTACGGATCAGGTTATTGCCGTTATCGGCTACATAAATGTTCCCTGCCACGTCAACTGCTACTGCTTCTGGTAGTTTAAAGGTGGCTGCAGTATCCAAACCATCATTTGCACCCGCAGCGCCAGATCCGGCAAGCGTACTTACAACTCCGGCCGAAGTGATCTTACGTATCAGGTTATTTTCATAATCCGCCACATACACGTTCCCACTGCTATCAACCGCTACACCTAAAGGCGAACTAAAACTTACTGAGTCCGGTACATCCGATGCACCGACTATACCCGTACCCGCAAAGGTGCTCACCATGCCCGTTGCAGCAGTTATCAATCTAATTTTATTATTCCCGGCATCAGCTACATACACATTTCCCGAAGCATCCGCAGCTACGCCAAATGGCTTATTAAACGTAGCTACACTGTCCACCCCATTTACCGATCCTCTTATGCCGCCCACACCGGCAAGGGTAGTCACCATACCTGCAGTGTCCATTTTTCGGATAACGCTGTTGCCCGCATCGGCGATATAAAGGTTACCCTTTGCATCAACAGCTATACCGAAAGGGTGGTTGAACCGCGCTCTCTTGCCCAGCCCATTTACTAACCCTGCTGAATCGCTCCCTGCTACAATAGTACTGTCCAGCACATGGGTTGGTGATAAAAGTTCCTTTTTGCAGCCGAACATGCCGCTTATGAAAACGAAAAACAGGAATACCGCAAGCAGCTTTAAGGTAAATTTTATCATCAGCTATTTAAACGCATGCTCCAAATTTAAAGTTTAAATATCTATCATTCCCCTGCAATAATCAATAATTCACTAATTCAGTCATTCAATAATTAATATCTTAGCCCTGATGAATAAACTGATCTGTTTTTGCTGTGCGTTATTGTTTGTGCTATCGTCATGCCATAGCAACGACCCATCGAAAGGTAAGACAGTTTTTAATATCAATCTTGATGAGGGCCTCACCTCGCTCGACCCTGCCTTTTGCCGAAACCAGAATACCACCTGGATGGACAACCAGCTTTACAACGGCTTGGTACAGGTAGATGACAGCCTGCACATTCAGCCATGCATCGCCAAAAAGTGGGACATTTCTGCGGATGGATTGACGTACACCTTCCATCTCCGCAATGATGTTTATTTTCATGATGACCCGTTGTTTAAGGGTGGTGTTGGGCGCAAGGCGGTAGCTGCTGACTTTGTATACAGTTTTGGCAGGCTCATCGACCCGAAGGTTGCATCGTCGGGCTCATGGATATTCAGCGATAAGGTAGAGGGCAAAGGATCATTCATTGCAAAAAACGACAACACATTCAGCATCCGGCTAAGACAACCTTTTCCGCCGCTGCTTAGTTTGCTTACAGCTCAGTATGCCGATGTTGTTCCGCACGAGGTGGTAGAGTACTACGGTAAGGATTTCCGTAACCATCCCGTAGGCACCGGCCCGTTCAAATTCAAATACTGGAAAGAGGGCGAAGTGATGGCGTTTTTAAAGAACGACAAATACTGGGAAAAGGATAAGGACGGCAGTCCTTTACCCCACCTGGATGCCATACGTGCTACGTTTATCGGCGATAAGCAAACTGCTTTTATGGAATTTGTAACCGGCAAGATCGATTTCCTGAACGATATTGATGGCAGCTACCGCGACGATATCCTCACCAAATCGGGCAAGGTAACGCAGAAGTATAAGGGCAAGTTCATCCTTAACTCGGCCCCTTACCTCAACACCATGTACCTCGGTATGTTGGTGGATAGTACCCTGCCCATTGTAAAGCATTCGCCCCTGAAAATATTGAAGATACGACAGGCTATTAACTACGCCATCGATAAGCAAAAGATGATTAAATACCTGCGCAACAGCCTGGCTACAGCCGGTGATGCAGGCTTTATCCCTGCCGGGATGCCTGGGTTTGATGCGCAAAAAGTACATGGCTACAGCTATAATCCTGAAAAGGCAAGGGAATTACTGGCTGATGCCGGTTTCCCGAATGGTAAAGACCTGCCCGAAATAGTGCTGCACACAACAGTAGGCTACCGCGACCTGATCGAATACGTACAGGGACAGCTTGACCAGGTGGGTATCCGCACACGGGTAGAGATCACACAGGGTGCCAGTCTGCGCGAACTGGTATCTAAAAATGGCGTTAACTTTTTCTATGGGTCATGGATTGCGGATTACCCGGATGCCGAGAATTACCTGTCGGTGTTCTACTCCAAAAACAAGATACCCTGGGGGCCAAACTATACCGGCTTTAACAATAAGCGCTTTGATGTCCTGTTTGACCAATCGTACCACGAACCCAACGATGCCAAACGCTACGCCCTGTACCAGCAAATGGACAACCTGGTGATGCAGCAATCACCGGTGGTGATCTTATACTACGACAAGCTGGTGAACCTGTACCAAAAGGATATTACCGGGTATAGTAAGAATGCGTTGAATTTGTTGGTGTTGAAACGAATTAGGAAAAATAGGAACTAAGTCTGTCCTCTCCTATTTTTTATAAAAAGGGGTGGTTTTATCCCTGAAATAATCATTTATGCCGCCTTTTCCGAGTTTCATTATATCAAATACTGAATCAGGGCCAATAATTTGACTAATTGTAAATCCTGTTTCCTGACTTAATCTATTCCAATCACCGATAGCGTCTATTGCAAAAATATAATGAGGGGGCACATTTGTTTTATGATCGTAAATCCATGCCATGTAGGCTGCGGACACTTCAGATTTATTTTTGAACAGCTCAATTAAAGATTTTATTACTTCTGTTGGATATTCCGCAGGTTGGCCAATTGCGACAGACGTCGGTTTATCCACTTTAATACGGTCGACATTGCCAGTAAAAATTGTACCATCCAATACTCTTTCTATTTCATCGGGCAACAGCACCTTTCCATAATCTGAATAAGGATTCAAAACAACTTTTTTATCACGAAGCATTTTAAGCATATCATCCCCTGTCATTTCCAGAAAATGCATTTGAGACTTAATAATACCTTTATCGAAAATCCGATCATTAGAAGTAAAAACCGGGATACTGCCATCTTTTAAGCTAAAAATGTTTATGGATAAGTCTTGCTTAGCGACACTTATTCCATCAGGTAAACCATTATTGTCTTGCGTTAATACGACTAATTTACTTGACAATAGTCTCTTATAAAACTCGAATCGGAATGCTGGTTCAGAAGCAGCTCTTTTTAATGCTTGTTCTAAGTCTTCGCCAGATGATTTTTTTCCAAACTCCTTTTTCTTAAAGATATCAAACAACCCCATAGCTACATGTGATAAGATGGAAAATTTATTCTATTTATGGTAAAACTAAAAATAAATAGAATAAATTCTAATCTTCTTCTTCCGAAGCGACTTCGGAAACATTAACTGGCGCTTGGCAGCTTCAGGTGGCAGTTTGCATTACCAATCGTCATGGCAAAGAACGAAGCCATCTCTATTTAGGCAGATCGGCTGTGCAAGTTCATTAGCCCCCTCAACCTCCCCAAATAAGCCCCAAAACCTTTCACTCCCATTATTCCGCTTCACATTCTGTAAGTGCGCTTTTACAATGAATTTGGTAACACTAACAACAAGTGTTGCTAATCCGGCTATTCTACTCACCCCGACGACGCTGCGCTGGTCGACCCTCTCTTCGGCAAGCCGGAAAGAGGGAGAAAAAAAATTAAAACTGTTTTCAAATCCCTCTTTGCGAAGCAGAGAGGGTGGTCGAGCGAAGCAATGACCGGGTGAGTCGACTGGGCAGTTTGATTGGACTGAAAAACCTAATCAACTTAATCAACCACTTAACTCAATCAACTTAAATCCCCTACTCCCCGGTCGTTGAAGCGACTTCGGAAGGGGTGAGTGTAAGTACCTGGAATTTCCTGACCAATTCGGCACGTGCGGTTCGTTTTAAACGGTCGTCTTTAAACAGCCTCAGCCATATTCTGCCCTGCTGACTGGCGAAAAACATACGCAGCTGACTTTGAAAGCGAACACGGTCGTGATGCAGGTAACCCCATCCGCCATCGGGCAGCGCATCGCAGCTGTATGAGCTCCAATCCTCGTTTGTTACCGAGTGCCAGGGGATCACAATAATATCGTTCAGTAAGGCAAACGCCACATCGCCTACCTTTAAATTATAAGCAGCACAGGGCACGCGCAGGTTGGCTTCGGTGCTGTCGCTTATCTTATCAACCAGATAGGGTATTGCCAATGTGTCCAGTGCTAATATCTCGTGATAGGCGTTGTTTTCTTTTCTGTATTTGGCGTTTATGCGCTCGTCCATCTTGTAGGTAGCGGTCCCGAATTGCCCATAAGGCAAATATTTTATCCTGACGATATCATGGTCAATTATTTCCTTTACCTGGTTCACCTGGGCAAAACCAGTCGTGCAGCTCAGAATGAGCAAAAAGAGTAATAAAGTTCGGTTAAACATATCTCAATGGTTGAAGCCTAAATATACTAAACAACAAATTAAATTTCACATTGATTTAAAAAAATTATCGCTCCTGATAATTTGTAATTACAGATTAACACTTAGATAGTTACAACGATAACCTAAAGTGAAATTTGCCTTAATGTTAAGGCTTATTTAACCACCTGCTAATGTGCGTTTTAACACCGATTTTTGACCGGGAAATCCTTTAGGCAGGATCAGATGTAACAGGGGTAAAAAATTGTCTTCGGCGAACTAATTTGAAAGGCCGGAGCATAAAAAAACCTTTTGCAGGGAAAGGTTGAGTCGTATTTCGCGGCGTAAAAAGTGTAAATCAGGTTACTGACCGTCATATTTCAAAGCATCGGCATTAACAACTGCCGCATCACTGCCTTTGGCGGCATCAGTACCTGTAATGATAACAGCATCAGCCCCGATTTTTTGGGCATAAGCCACTAGTGCGCCCTTTACTTTTTCCTGGTTAACATTATTAGGGCAGGCCAAATGACCTATAATTTTATACCCCCTTTTAACGTCATGCGCGGAATAGTAAATATCCGCTGAATTTGTAGGCGTAAGCTTATCGCCGAAATAACTAACCGGAACGGCACAGGCTGATAACAGCAGGCAAAGACCAATAAGGATGGTGTGATAATTTTTCATGGCTTAAATGTTTTATAAATCTAAGACTTGCTCATTATCAGAAGGTTTAGAAGATATTAAGTAATGAAATCATTACAATAGCCTGTATCAGATGTTTCTGATTTAATAGAATATCAAACACATTAAAATGGTTCATGAAGACACAAATTAATTGATTGAATTAGCCAGGTAGTTTATATTCCTTCACTAATTCAGAAGCAGGCAGGTGTAAAAATTCGCTGAATTTCCTGATCATGTTAAGTGATAGATGCTGCTTATAGTTCAGTACTTTGCTAATGGTTCCCTTATCTCCATACACTGTTGCAAGGTCCGCAGCTTTATACCCAAAATCATCCATACGGATTTTGATCATCTCAACCGGGTTAACATCCGGGAGGTCCCAAAGACTATTTTCATAATTCTCAATCAGATGCACCAGCAAAAGCTTTTCTTTATGCTCCGCTCCTGTTGTTGCATTTTTGACTTGCTCATACCTTGCAATAGCTGCATTATACTCTTGTTCGGTTTCAATTAAAAACCATTGTGGTTTCTCGTTCATGGTTTATAAGTTTTTGATTACTCGCGAGTGGCAAAATATCGATTTTTTATTTTAATCTTATTTTCAACGAAAAAAGCCTCTCGCAAAGGAAAGGCTTGTAAATAATATAAATCCGAAATCCTAATGCGCCATTTGCTTACGGATGATGTTCAGCGCCCCACCTGCTTTGAACCATTCTATCTGCTGTGCATTGTAAGTATGGTTTACAGCAAAAGACTCTGACGAGCCATCTTTGTGATGCAACACAACGGTTAGTTGCTGGCCGGGTGCAAAGGTGGTTAAGCCTTTGATGTCGATGGTATCATCTTCGTGTATCTTATCGTAATCTGCCGGGTTAGCAAAGGTGATACCCAGCATACCTTGTTTTTTTAGGTTAGTTTCGTGGAT
>DATHLW010000050.1:0-3061 GCA_035487675.1 Mucilaginibacter sp.
GGATCATCCCCCTGGAACCAACCCTCCACGGCCAGATCTTTCCAGGTAGCTAATTGGGTGTTGAGATACTTTTCTGCAGATTTTGGCTGCAACCCCAAAGAATTGCCGCATAAATAGATTGTATCCCGCCCATTATGCTGGGGGATCAAAAATTCATTACGGAAATGTCCTAGCTCATCCTGTGCATCAAGGGTTTCTGCAAACTCTAAAGTATCCTGGTAAATCATTGGTCAATATTACGAAATTGTAGAGACGCGATGCATCGCGTCTCTACAATTATTTATTGGGTTTGCTCACGTAAATATTGCCCTTTACATAGAAACGATAAGGTAAAAGAGCATCCTCCTGCGCATAAGCCACCCCTATGCGCGGCACAGCGGCGATCTGGTCGTCAGTAAAACTGAGCCCTTTATCTTCTATCCAAAGTGAATCACTTTGCAGGCTGATCGCATTTAACTTCCGGTCTATTCCCAAAGCTTTGGCTACAGACCCAGGTCCCGCAGTGATATTGGGTTTTAATGCAGTCATGTTTTTCCGCGCAAGCATAATGTCGACTCCGGTTGTGGGCTCTATAGCCCTTATCAGGATTGCACGCGGTTGTCCTTCCGCAGATGTAACCACATTCAGCATTTCGTGAATACCATAGCATAGGTAAATGTAGGCTATCCCACCCTCTCTGTACATGGTTTCTGTTCGTGGTGTCCGCCTGTTGCCAAATGCATGGGAAGCTTTATCTACTATACCATTATAAGCTTCTGTTTCAACAATATATCCTCCTGTAAGTAAACCGTTAATTGAAGTAAATAAATACTTACCCAGCAATGCTTTGCTGATTGAAACGACATCGGAACCGAGATAAAAAGAGTGAGGAACTTTCAATTTTATAGTGTTTCTTTTAGCCAGGAATTGATTTGTTTTGCCTTGTTGAAGATCATAATGTGCGTGCCGCCTTCAATGATGGTCGCGCCTTTGATCCTTTTGTATGGGAATATTTTATCCTTATCGCCGGTAATATGATAAACATTTGGTGGTATAATTTGATTGTCCCAGTGTGGAATAGCACCCAGGGCCCATTTTACAAATTTAGGCGAAGTGCCCTTAAGCATGCTGATGAATAATTCCTGGTGATGCTTTGACATCTTACCCATTGCCTTTTTAACCATAAATCCGGTCGAGGTGAGCCATTTTGATGGTATAAGCTTATAAAGTGGTAAAAGCCTGTACCATTTAAAAGATCCTGGCGCTTCATTAATGGTTTTTATTGAGGAAATAATAATAGCCTTATTCAGCTCAACCTTTTTTGCAATCTCGATGGCCAGCATACCCCCTAAAGAATTGCCGATTACAATAGATTGCGGTGTTATGGAATAATAATCGATCAGTTTTTGTGCGTAAGTTGACAAATTATCCTGTTTTTCCGGCTCTATCCATTTTACAGCGATCACCTGGTGCCCCTGCAGGTCGAGATACTGGAATATTCGCTCATCGGCACCCAGTCCGGGAATCAGGAATATTTTAGCCATCAAAATTGCAGCAATTGAATGATCTGCTCCAGGTATTTTGCATCGGTATCGTTAAACTGGTCCAGTTCTTCACTGTCTACATCGAGCACGCTTATCACCTGGTCGTGATGATAAATTGGTATCACTATTTCTGAACGGGATAGCGAGCTGCAGGCAATATGCCCCGGAAAAGCATCCACATCGGGAACGATCAGCGTTTTACCCTGCTCCCACGCTGCACCGCAAACTCCTTTACCTTTAGCAATCCGCGTGCACGCTACCGGGCCCTGGAAGGGACCTAATACCAATTGGCCTTCCTTCACCATGTAAAAACCAACCCAGAACCATTTAAACTGTTCCTTTAATGCAGCAGCTATATTTGCCTGGTTAGCAATCAAATCTGTTTCGCCATCAAGTAAAGCTTCGATCTGCGGAATAAGAGATTTATATTGCTCCTGTTTGTCGGTTGAATGTATTATCGTTAAATCTTCGGCCATAAAACAAAGTTAATCATGCCTGTGTGAAATTAAATAACCCAAATCTCATATTTAATCTTTTATTTCGTCGTAATGATCGTAAGTCTTACTATGGTTCGGTATCGCAAGTGGCTTATCCCTTTTGCTTTGCTTGCTATGGCTGCACATCGGTTACCCATGCGGCGACAAAAAGGCTGTTCCTTCTGGCAATTAGTAGGCAGCGGTAAAAACGGCACCTTTAGCCTTAAGCCCGACTGGCAACAATGGGGATTATTAGCTGTATGGGACAGTCAGCAACATTTTGATCACTTTTATAAGTCGTCTTTTGTATCAAAGTGGTGGAATGCATTTGATTGCGAAAAATGGACAATATTGTGTGAATCTTTGCAGAGCCATGGTAAATGGGATGGTAAAGAACCTTTTGGCAATGTAAATATCCAGGATTATGATGGGCCGGTTGCTGTATTAACCCGGGCGACTATCCGTATGAAACGATTGAAAAACTTTTGGGCGAATGTGGACGAGGTTTCCGAGCTGATGAGAAAGGCTCCCGGATATATCCTGTCCCTGGGCATTGGCGAACGCCCCATTTATAAACAGGCAACCTTCTCCGTATGGAATAACCTGGACGATGTAAAGGCATTTGCATATCGCTCTAAAGAGCACACCGAAGTAATTAAAAAAACAAGAGATGAAGACTGGTATAGTGAGGAACTATTCGCACGTTTCAAACCGATTGCCAGCATTGGAACATTGAATAATATAGATCCTTTAAAGGGACTAATTAAAATTGACGAATTATGAGAATTATTGCAGAACTGCCCCACCCGGAATTTAAGATATCCATCCTGAACATGAACCAGAAGTTTATTGTGAAGGCTGAACAAGGCACGCTGGAGCAAAGTTATAAGATATCTGAAATGAACCTAACCGACGGGGTGAACAGCGTGTTTGAATTGCTCGACGAAGAGTTTTTAAAGAAGATTGCTGCCCGCTTCACCGAAATGCGCAAAGACTACAAGGAGGCCTACTACAGGTATAACTATTAGTTTATGTAAATTATATAAATATTTGTAAAATAAT
>DATHLW010000051.1:0-4290 GCA_035487675.1 Mucilaginibacter sp.
ACCTGGGTGGGGCTACCGGCGACATTGCCGGCCAGGAAGCGCCGGGGGTATTTTATTCGCAAAGCGGAATTGGTGCTGCTCCTGTAATTTGTTACGAATCCATTTATGGCGAATGGATAGCACAATCGGTTCATAAAGGGGCACAGTTTATTGCCATTATCACTAATGATGGATGGTGGGAAAATACCTCAGGCAAAGACCAGCATCTTGATTACGCCAAGCTTCGTGCCATCGAAACCCGCCGTTGGGTATGCAGATCGGCAAATACGGGTATATCTGCATTCATCAACCAACGCGGTGATGTAGTAAAACAGACCAAATGGTGGACACGAACTGCTATCAAACAGGACATCAACCTTAACTCCGATCTTACTTTTTATGTATTGAACGGTGATTACCTGCCTAAAACAGGAAGTATATTAGCTATTGCAGGTATAATATGGATATTGATCGGCGGGGTAAGATCACGTATAGGAAAGTCTAAAGTCGCAAGTACCGAGTCTAAAGTCTTAGATTGAGAGACTTTCGACTTAAGACTTCGGACTCCAGACTCAGTTCTCCCTGTTCGCAATAAAATGCATCAGATCATATATTGGCTGGCGAATGATCTTGCCCAGGTGTATTTCGTTGTTCTCGCAAAGCTGTTTCAGTTCATCGGCAAAAACGTACGCAATGGAGCCTACAAAATGGCATTTGTAGCGGTGATATTGGGGAAATGATTTAATATCTGAATCAATAAATTCCTGGAAACCCCGCGCCAGCAAGGCCTGGCAGTAATCTGTCTGGCGAATGCCATTTAAAAATTTTGAAAATGATGCCAGGTAAGTATTTGCCGCAGGTTTCTGATAAACATCTCCTATTACACTTTCTTTTGTGATGCCATATTCTTTATCGAACATGGCGTGTATATCAGCAGGCATGTTGCCGTACAGGAAATCGGTGATCAATGCCTTTCCAAACCATGTCCCTGAACCCTCGTCGCCCAAAGCATAACCCAAACCATGCTTACTTGAATGCACTTCCTCTCCATCGAAAAAAGAGATATTGGAACCTGTTCCCAATACACAGCAAAGCCCCTTCTCATGGCCGCAGGTGGCGTAGGCACTACCCAGCAAGTCGCTGTCGACACTAATATAAGCTTTAGGGAATACCTGGCTAAGCGCGTTACTCACAATCTCGTGCCTGTCGGGACTGGAGCAGCCTGCACCAAAAAAATATATTTCGGTAATTTCTGCAGAATGGGCTATCATATCTTTGCCCTGTTCCTGCAATATCTTTACCATCTCCTTTTCAGTAAGAAAATATGGATTTAGCCCCCCGGTTTTAAATTGCAATGGTTCCTGTTGGGGCACAGCAAGTAACCAGTCTGTTTTGGATGAACCGCTATCTGCAACAAGGATCATTTACAAATATCGTCGAGTGTTTTTTGAGTAAGTGGTTTATGAACAAATGAGGTGATGTATTTGTTATTGGTCGACTTTTTCAGATCGGAAGGATCAAGAGAAGACGAAAGCATGAATATCTTTATAGATTGCTTGTTTTCAATATCAAGCTTATCGTATTCCTGCAAAAACTCAAAGCCCCCCATCATTGGCATACGTATATCTAAAAATATCACATCAGGTTTTACATCTCCCGAACGCAAAGATCCAATGGCTTCAGAAGCCGACTGACTGACGATCACCTTTTCAGCAAAATCGCCGCTTTCTAATATTTTGCGTGTGACAAAATTATCAATATAATTATCGTCGATCAGCAAACAGGTTTTATAATTTGACATTCACCTCAAAAATAGCTTTTATAAAAATAAAAAAGAATGTGTTTACTTTTTTATTTTGTTGAATATCCTTGCTGTTTATCAATGGTTTAATATGAGCACCGACGTCAATTACAGTCTTTTTTCATAAATTGCCCTCATGAAATTATCACATTTAGCAGGCCTTTTTTCTTTAATATTGCTCGTCATGAACAATTCTACCAGTAAAGCAGCAGATAACGTCAAAATATCATATACAGTCACTTTCCCCGAGGCGCAGGCCCATTATGCCGAAATAGAGATGAATATCTCCGGGTTAAAACAAAACACCCTCGACCTGAAAATGCCTGTCTGGACACCAGGCTCCTACCTTGTAAGGGAGTTTTCTAAAAATGTGGAATCATTCAGCGCCGAAGCCAATGGTAAACCTCTCGATGCAAAAAAGATACGTAAGAATATCTGGCAAATACATACCGAAAACATCACATCCCTGAAAATAAAATATACGCTGTATGCATTTGAGCTTTCGGTGCGTACCAGCCTTATAGATGCTTCACATGCATTTTTATCCACTTCGGGGGTATTTATGTACCCTGCGGGGATGCTGCACCACCCATCAACTATTCATATCATACCCTACAAAGGGTGGACAACGGTATCAACCAGCCTGGATATGGTGAATAATGATCCGTTCACCCTTCATTCGCCCGACTATGATATCTTGTTTGATTCGCCGATAGAAGTGGGCACACAGGATGTGTTCGGCTTTGAAGCGGCGGGGGTTAAATACGAAGTGGCCATGTGCGGTGGGGGCAATTATGATAAAGAGAAGCTAAAAAAAGATATGCCTAAAATAGTAGAACAGGAAACTGCTGTTTTTGGCGAGAACCCGAATAAGCATTATGTTTTTATTGTCCACAATACTTCAAAAGGCGGCGGCGGGCTGGAGCATTTAAGTTCGACCGTGTTAGGGATGTCGCGTGATAATTATACTACAGATGCAGGTTATCGTGGTTTTCTGAGCCTGGTTGCACATGAGCATTTCCATTTGTGGAACGTAAAGCGCCTGAGGCCGATAGCATTAGGCCCGTTTGATTATGATAATGAAAACTATACAACTGACCTATGGATAGCTGAAGGATTTACTGCCTATTACCAGGACATTATTGTCCGCCGCACTAATATTTATCCACCGGAAACCTACCTTACCACTTTGGCTGCAGATATTAACTATGTGGCCAATCAACCTGGTAATAAGGTGCAAACATTAGCTGAAGCCAGCTATGATGCGTGGATAAAATATTACCGCCCTAATGAGAATGGCGTTAATACAAATATTTCCTACTATAACAAAGGTTCCATTATGGCGCTAATGCTCGACCTGGAGATCATCAATGATACACAAGGCAAGTATTGCCTGGATGATGTGATGAAATACATGTACGATTCTTACTACAAAGCACAAAAACGTGGTTATACCGACCAGGAGTTTAAATCAGCATTGGAAAAATTCAGCGGTAAAAATTTGGATGAGTTTTATAAAAAATACATTTACGGACTAGCTGATATTGACTACGATAAATACCTTGGTTATGCGGGCTATCATTTAACAGATGAACTGGCCGGCAACAATGACCCTGCCCTTGGTATTAACACCTCATCCGCCAATAACAAGACCGTTGTGACTAATGTGATGCGGGGTACAGCAGCCTGGGTAGACGGTATTAATGTGGGCGATGAAATAACTGCTATCGACGGCAATAAAGTAACAGATATGAGCACCGTTTTAAACGGGAAAAAACCGGGTGATAAGATCAATGTGTCGGTATTAAGGGATAGCCTGCCAGTTACATTGCCGGTTACATTGCTCAAGAAAACGCAGGTTAAATATAAGATCGAAAGTGTTGCATCACCAACTGCCGAGCAGTTGGAGGTGCGGAAAAAGTGGTTGAGATTATAGGGTCGGATATCCTGATGAGCTTATGCAGAGCCACCCAAAATGGGTGGCTCTGCTGTTTTAAGGGCAAAAAATTAAAACATTTTAGCAACTTAAAGACTTATTTATAATGAAAAACATTGTTTAATTAAATACTATCTGCCATGAATTCACTATTGTATATCATAGCGGTCGTCCTAATTATTGGATGGGCGCTTGGCGTATTTGTCTACTCAGCCGCAGGGTTGATACACATATTGTTAGTAATTGCGATAATCGCGATCATTTTGGGATTGATCAGAAGGCCCCCGGCTTTATAAATATCCCGAAAACTAAAAGAAGCCGCTTGATGCGGCTTTTTTTATTTAGCGTCCTGTATGTTTTACAAAAATATCAGTAGTTTTTTAACCCAATCTGTTATTTAAACCTTTAATAACTCCAATGCCTTCTTTAGGTCAGGTTTTGTTTTGGTCAGGTCTTTCCAGGGATCATCAATCTTCTTAACCCGTTCGGGCATATTATGAATAGTGAAATCAGACAATTTGAGGCTATTGTTTACCTCATGCCAGTGTAAAGGTGCTGAAACAGTTGCACCTGG
>DATHLW010000052.1:0-3557 GCA_035487675.1 Mucilaginibacter sp.
ATGAAGGTTTTGCCAGCCAAAAACACCTTTCGGAGGTGCGATCCTAAACCCTACACCGTAGAAATTGGCATGAAATTGCGCATATGCATAATTGCTGGTATAATACTGATCTGTAGGGCTATGGACTCCATATGGAGCAAAGTACCTTGCTGCCGTTTGATCGTAATACCTGTAAAACGGTGATATGGAAAAGAAAGGTGTGATCTTAACAGGCACCTCCAATCCGGCAGTGTTGGATCTGACACCCCAACTATCGATATAATACCGGTAATAACTCCGCAGAATGATATTATCTCCCAGAAAATAATTCAACCTAAAACCGATCGGCAGTTTAAACCTGGTCGAAGGCAGCTTTTCTATAGTATCCTTACCGGTGTTGTAATATACCCTATGAAACGGCAGGCCGAGATAGCCATTCTGCGCAACCCCATCTACCAGGAACATGATCTGCATCCGTGAATTGATGATCTGAGAATATCCAAATGAAGCGGTATAGGTATTCCTCGGGCTACTTGGAATATTTTTCTTTTTATCACTAAGCACCTGGCCATTGCTCAATATGGTTTGGGTTCCGCTGGCTGTCGTAATAACGGTTGTTCCGCCTGTACTTGTGGTGCTTGACTGCGGTATAAACTCAGAAGGGTATATCAGTGTTACCTGGTCAAAATATCCCTGTAACTTAGCCGTAAATTCTCCGTTTTTATCAGCAGTTTTTTGAGAAAAATGGATATCGGCGCCAAGCGACTTGTAATTATACTCTCCTGAATAATATGCCCCGATTCCGAAGCTGCTGCCTTTTATTGCATTTTCGGTGGTCCAGTCCAGCGAAGGATATATACGGTCACCACCGGTTTTTGAAGCACCGCTTAAGTTTACATAAGCTGCTGAGGCCGAAGTATGATGATCGAACCCAAGACCAATAGTTAATGAATTTTGCCTGGCCTTAGGATCACCCCAAACCAGTTTCAGATCTAAACCATTTGCGATATCGGTCACCTTTTCTGTGCCGATACCACCGGTAACCGGGCTATGGTCTCCATTTTGCCAGTAATAGCTCGAGACAAAGTTGATCTCGTCTACATGCAATGCCCGCGGGCTGTATTCTGAAGGCTCCGGCTGCCCAATGGGCCTAAATAAACTGATGCCCGAATTATGCGGAAGACTGTCTTGCTTTGTTTGCGCAGAAACATTTAATCTGCATAGCAGGGAAAAGCCTACTATTGATAAAAATACCTTTCTCATTATTGATTACAGTTAAGAAAGGAATAATTAATTACATCCGCAGCCACCACCGGTTTTCCCGGCATTGGCGCCTGATGCAGCTTCCCTGTACGATTCAAAATTCAGTTCGTTTTTTTCTACTTTGCGGTTACTCAATACCATCTCGGCATCGTTGATGCGGCTCTTCTGATACTCTTTAAGGTGAACGCACGATGAGACACTCATCACGGCTATCAGTCCACCTACAATTTTTAGCGTTTGTTTAATCATAGTTTTAGGGGTATTATTTTATATTAATATTTTTTGAGGTGTACATCCTATCATTATCATCAATAATCACCGCCTCTATGTTTTTTATCTGATCTATCATGTCTAGTCCGGTACGTATCCCCATTATCATTACCGGGGTCGCCATAGCATCGGCAATCTCAGCATTTGTAGTAATAATGGTCACACTCTTTATACCCGTTACAGGCAAGCCTGTACGCGGGTTGATGGTGTGGGAGTATTTTTTACCGTCAATCATCACAAACTTTTCATAGTTACCGGAGGTAGCTACCGCCATATCTGTGACAGACATATAGGAGAACACCTCGTGCTTTGCATCCGGATTAGCTATGCCCACCGTCCAAGGTTTGCCGTTTGGCTGCAGGCCCCACGCCGTTAAATCTCCCGAGGCATTTACTACGCCGCTCTTAACACCCAGCTCTTTCATCACTTGTTTGGCACGCTCAGCTGCATAACCTTTTCCTATCCCCCCAAACCCTATCCGCATTCCTTTTTCTTTTAAAAACACGGTACTTTTTTCACGATCGAGAATGACGTTACGATAATTGATAAGGCGCACCATATTTTTTGCGGTTTCCTTATTAGGAAGCGAAGTCATGTGCTGATCAAAATTCCACAGCCGCTTATCAATTGAACCGTAAGTGATATCAAAGGCCCCCTGGGTAATCTGAGATATCCGTAAAGAGCGTTCAATCAAATTGAAAGTTTCATTGCTAACCGTTACCGGGCTTATTCCGGCATTTTGATTGACCTGGTTGGTTTCACTGTCATCGCTGAAAGTGGTAAGCAGACGTTCTATCCTTTGTATTTCGCTAATTCCGGCTTCGATTTTCTCGTGGGCCCATTTTTCGTTATCTGATACAACAGTCAGTTCAAAGTGGTTACCCATCAGCTTGCAACTTTTCTTAAATGCAGAACTTTCAGCCATACTTTCGCTCAGTTAAACTAATCGATAACAAAACCTATTAACTCAACATTCATAACAATATTACGTGCGCATTCTGAAGATTAGATGAAAAACCACTGGAAATATGTTAAAACATGCATTTTTAACAAACTTTAACACCTATGTTATTTTAAGTGGGCCGGTAAATAATTTTCACCGACCAAATCCCGGCTTTTACCGACTTCACCAAACATTTAACAAGATTTAACTTTTGTTCGGGGCACGAGTGCCTTAGTTTTGATTAACATTAAAATTTAAGGCCATGAACTTGCAGTCAACTATCATCCCAAACACTGAAGATCAGATCAATATTAACTCTGTTTTCAGCAGCATAGATAAGCCCATGATCACTAAAGATTTTAAGGGTGGTAAGATCAACAATATGTTTGCAAGCACCGAACTGGATTTGAGCAATGCTGACCTGACAGGCATGGCCATACTAAATATCTCTCAATGTTTTGGTGAAATTACTTTAACAGTTCCTTCAGACTGGCACGTTGAAGTAGACTTATCGCAACTTTTCGCAGTAGTGGATGATTACCGCGAGAATAAATACGGGGCTAAAAGTTCAGACAAAGTATTGGTCATTAAAGGCACCTCGGTATTCGCCAATATTGAGATTCATAACAATTCATAACAAACCCACTCTTTTCATTAGGCAATCTCCCTGGAGTATTTAGTAAAATTCAAAATGGCTTTGTAATTTTTGTATATCGATTATTACATTTAACAGTCAATTAAACTTTCCGGGATGAAAAAACTTACCCTGTTCTTCTTATTGCTAAATTTTGCAGCACAGGCGCAGGACAAGATCGCCTGGCCAAATCACAAAAAGGCTGTTATCGTACTCACCTATGATGATGCGCTGAACTCGCAATTAAAAGTGGCTATCCCGCAACTGGATTCTGCTCACTTAACCGGCACTTTTTTCCTTACCGGCGATATTAACAGCCTGACCATACCTGAATGGCGAAAGGCCAGTAAAAAGGGTCATGAACTGGCAAATCACACCGTGTTTCACCCTTGTTTAAGCACAGATGATAACCCGATGGCTTCTGGACATTACACGGTATATCGTATACTCCACGAAATTGAAGTGATG
>DATHLW010000053.1:0-3731 GCA_035487675.1 Mucilaginibacter sp.
ATTGCTACTGTTGCAAACACGATAGATAATTTGGAAATTATCAATTCGCTACTATACAGCTTTTTATATTCCTCGTCTACAAATTGATAAGTAAAAGGATAATTGGGGTTTATGTTCTTGTAAACTGTGGCAAGGCTTTCCAAAGCTTGTTTGGTTTTCCCCGGCTCTATCCGGGCAACAATCACACCAAAGTGTATTCCTTCTTTCACATCTAAAAAGATGGGTTTGATTGGCTCGTGGAGCGATTGGGTATGGTAGTCTTTCAACACACCAATAATATGCCCGCGCTTGTAAAAAGCCTGTACCCACTGCCCTATCGGATGCTTCATATTCATCTCCCTAACAGCTTCTTCATTGACCAAAAAAGCGTCTGTCGAGTCGGTTGGATTAGTTTGTGAAAAATCACGCCCTTCGGCTATCTGCAATTTCATTAACTTCACAAAATCAAACCCGACAGAGGCCGGTTTAACCTCAACTGTGCTATTCTTTTCCTTACCCTGCCACATAATTTGATCACCTTCTACTATGAAATTCATAGCCTGCGGAATCTCAGTGGTTCGGTCAATTATGGCAATGCCAGGCATTTTTAACGCTTGTTCTTTAAACAACAGATATTTATTTTTCTTCGACAGCTCACCCTCGATCCGCATGTAGACCATATTTTCGCGATCATAGCCCAAGTGGGTATTTTGAACATAGCTGGTTTGCCGTGTAATCACAATAGTTGAGATCAATAATACTATAGAAAGCACGAACTGAAAAACGGTTAACCCTTTACGGAACCAAACAGCTCCTTCGTTGAATTTGAGCGTACCTTTTAGAATACGGACAGGCTTTAGAGCAGATAGGTACAGCGCAGGATAACTGCCGGCTATCAGACCCGTGACGAGCATCAGACTTATTAAAGAAACCCAGAAAGATACCTGTGTGAGCGGAAAACCAAACCGCTTACCCGTAAATTGCGCAAATGCAGGCAGTAAAAGTAGCAGCAAGGTAACAGACAATATCATTGCCAAAAAAGAAAAGGCCAGGGATTCAGCAAAAAACTGTGCAATTAGATTTCCACGGCTTGATCCTGCTACTTTCCTTATCCCTACTTCTTTTGCGCGTTTTACTGATCGCGCTGTAGCCAGGTTCATAAAATTGATGCATGCAATTATTAATATAAAAAGAGCGACTTCGCTGAATATCTTTACGTATTCGATGCGGCCACCAGCAGGTTTTCCATTTACAAAATTATTGTGGAGGTATTGGTCCCCAAATCGTTGAAGCCCCACATGTATCTGTACTCCTTTAATGATACCCAACCGGGACTGAAGGTATTTATTAATCTTTTCTTCTACCTGTTTAACATCCGCATTGTCTGAAAGCTGAATATAAGTTTGAAAAAAATTAGATGACCATTCCAACTGTCCTTTTTTTGGCAACTCCCAATTCAATAAAAAATCAAATTTGAGGGAACTTTGAGCAGTCACATTTTCAAAAACGCTGTTTACAACAAAATTGTACTTATTTTCATATCGCACAGTCTTACCAATGGCATTTGCTGGACTGCCAAAAAACACCTCGGCCACATGCCTCGAAATGGCAATGAACCTACTGTCTTTCAGGGCCGTTTCAGTATTGCCTGCTATAACAGGATAACTGAACATTTTAAAAAAGTCACTACCAGCCCGTGAGCCTTCCATCTTTACAATCTTTTCACCCACCTGCAATGTTTCTGCATGCCCCCATGGAAGATCATACCCGGTGGCATAAAACGCAGTGTTTTTAACTTCTGGGATTGCCTGCTTTATATCCTCCAGTAAAAAACTGAATTTATTGTTATTTATATTGTATGGAGTGATGTAGCTACCGTCGGCTTTTCCGTTTGCGGTCATAGTTGTATAGGCTACATACAAGTTTTTCCCATTTTGGTGGAAATTATCAACACCCTTTTCATCCTGTACCCACAGAAAAATAAAAAGACAGCAGGTCATACCGAGTGCCAGTCCTGTTACATTGATAGCAGTGTGTGTTTTATGGCGGATGACATTGCGCCAAGCGATTGTGAAAAAGTTTTTTATCATGATAAGAGTTTTGGTAATTGTTTGAGTTTATTCACCTAAATAAATATTATGCCAACGATATAATTATATGATTATTAAATATTTAAATTAATATAAATTCAAACAAAATGTATCAAAAACGAACAATAAGTGTACGTTATTGGTATTTTAATGGCTCCAGGGTATCAGTTTACATGCTCGCCAGTATAGTCGACTTCCCATGCCCCTCTTTACTTCGCAATGAGTAGAGGTTATGACGGATCACATGGCCAGGCTATCGGTAAATAACTGCGCATCATGATCTTAATAGGTTTTAACGGTTAAGTTTTTGTAGGCGCAGGATGAACTATTCCCGAACCAAAAGCCCACAGAACCGTTTTTCAGTTCAGGGTCGAGCGCGGTATAAATCATCGCAGGTTTAGGCTGATGATCGACATACACGGTCAACATTTGCCCCTTTACAATGGCTTTTACATGGAACCAGGCTGTTGCGGGCAGCGTAGCTTTTGCCTGGTATTTATTGGCTTCGTAATCCCACCAGTTGAAATCAGGCTTCTTCTCGGGCATATACTGGATGGCATTGATGGTGCCTGAAGATTCCGGCCTAAAGTAAAGTGTTTGGTAATGATGTGCATCCTGGATACGGAAAGCTAAACCGAGATATTCTTTTCCGTTGCTTGACGCCATATCCAGTTCGATTTCGCCATCGGTAAAATTCAAACCTTTGGGGTAAGCAACAGCACCGAACTTGTAATTATTGAAGTTCTTCTTTATGATCAGTGCTTTTGACCCTTTGTAAGTGTCCATACTGTAACTTACTCCGTCTGAATTCGGGATGACCCACTCATCAGGTTTGATGATGGTATAATCGTACCTTTTATGTTTTTGCTGAGCGATCGAAACGCCTGTGATACCCAGCAATAGGATTGTCAGAAATGTTTTCATAATGCGATTGTTTAGTTATCCTTTTTAATAACCAGGTTGGCGAACTCCGCAACAGTAGTGTCCGTCCACAAACCGAATAGTCCTTTACTCCTGTTTTGAAGGGTTTTTACCGTCAGTGAAGGCTTATCCATGCCATTGACATATACTTTGATGCTGTCTTTTTGAAAGACTATGCGCGCATGTATCCAATCTTCGGGTTTGGGATCGGGTAATATTTCGTTCTCAAATTGGCCGGTATTTTCTTTGCGGAGGCGATCATACGGGTATTCGGGCAAGCTCATATATTGAACCGACCATGTCCTGCGCACAGGATCAGCCGAGCGGAAATTGAATGGTCTGAAATAAACTACATCATAATTCCGCGAAGTATCAGCTGCATAAAAAGCGATGCCCGGAAAGCTTTTCAAAAATTCATTTCGGCCACGGATATCCAGTTCTATTGTTCCGTACGTGAAACCGATATCTTTTAACCACACGTTATCGTGGCAAGTGATGCCCTTTTTATCACCATCTTCAAAAGCTTGAACCTGGCTTGAAGGGCCAGACATTAATTCCCCATTGGCCAGCTTCTTTTGTAGATCGATAGTTTGACCGAACGAATTAATGCTCATCAGCAAAACAGTCATTATAAAAATTACATGCTTCATGACTTAATCTTTTAAATTTTCTCGTTTTAGTTTTTCGAGCAGATTGTCAAACCTCACCCAGGCCAGGTGGCAGTCTTTTGGGCTATGACCT
>DATHLW010000054.1:0-6812 GCA_035487675.1 Mucilaginibacter sp.
GTAAAGTGCGCTCAATCTATGTCACTATTTTATCACTATCATCAGATTAAATACTTTATGCAGGTTAAAATATGGTTAATATCGGATAAATATTCTGCTCATTTTGCTTGTTGGTGATTGTATCTTTGGATCATAGGTAACTATCAATCCGATGAAGAGAATAAGCGCCCTTATATTAACTTGCTGTAGTCTTGCCGCTTTTGCGCAGCATCCTGATTACCCCATACAGCCGGTTCCTTTTACCAGCGTAAAACTAACCGACCAGTTTTGGACACCGCGTATCGAAACCAACCGAACAGTTACTATCCCGGCGTCATTTGCCAGGTGCGACAGTACCGGGCGCATAAAGAATTTTGTTATGGCTGCTGAGCATAAGGGCAAATTCTGCACGGTTTATCCATTTGATGATACGGATATTTATAAGACTATTGAAGGGGCATCGTACTCCTTGGCAGAGCATCCTGATCCGAAGCTGTCCGCTTATTTGGATTCGCTGATCACCATAATAGGCAAAGCGCAGGAACCTGACGGTTACCTGTACACTGCCCGAAGTATCGACCCGCTGCATCCAGGATCATGGGCTGGCCCCGAAAGATGGGTGAATGAGCAAAAAATGAGTCATGAATTATACAATTGCGGCCACATGTATGAAGCTGCTGTGGCACATTACATGGCTACCGGCAAACGCAATTTCCTGAATATCGCCATAAAAAATGCTGATCTGTTGGTACGTACTTTCGGCCCTGATAAACTGCATGTGGCTCCTGGTCACGAAATTGTAGAAATGGGACTGGTAAAGATGTACCGTGTAACAGGCAAAACAGAATACCTCACCCTGGCTAAGTTCTTTATCGATCAGCGCGGGCACAAGCAATATGATACAAAAAGTAAGAATGAGTGGGAAAACGGGAAGTATTTCCAGGACGATACACCGGTGATTGCCCAGCAGGAAGCGGAGGGGCATGCAGTAAGGGCAATGTACCTGTACTCGGGTATGGCTGATGTGGCGGCCTTAACTGGTGACACAGCTTACCTGAAAGCCATTGACAGGATTTGGGAGAACATGGTCGCCAAGAAAATGTATGTACAGGGGAGTATTGGTGCGGTAGGTGATGGTGAACGCTTTGGCGATAACTATGAACTGCCTAATGCCACTGCTTATAACGAGACCTGTGCAGCTATTGGCAGCGTGTTCTGGAACCAGCGCATGTTCCTGCTACATGGCGATAGCAAATACATTGATGTGATGGAAAAAACACTGTACAATGGTTTGATATCAGGCGTTGGTTTGGACGGTAAATCATTCTTCTATACCAACGCCATGCAGATCAAAAACAGCTTTTCGGGGGCTGATACCGAGCCGCAGCGTTCGGGGTGGTTCACCTGCTCCTGCTGTCCTACCAATGTGGCGAGGCTGGTGCCATCAATTCCCGGTTATATCTATGCACAAAAAGGCAATGCTATTTACGTGAACCTGTTTATCAGTGGCGTAGGCAACGTAACGGTGAATAACAAACCGGTAGAAATCACCCAGCAAAATAATTACCCCTGGGATGGTGGATTGCAATTTACCATCGACCCTGCACAAAAAATGGATATGGATCTGAAAATACGTATCCCCGGATGGGCGCAAAATGAAGCTATACCATCAGATCTGTATAGCTACGAAAAGAAATCGGCACAAGTCATAGAAATTAAAGTGAATGGCATGCCTGTAAACTATCAAATCGAAAAAGGCTATGCAGTGATCAGCCGTAAATGGAAAAAGAATGATAAGGTAGAAATGAATTTGCCAATGGATGTACGTCGTGTTGTGGCAAATGCCAATGTTCCGGAAGATAATGCTAAAGTGGCCCTGCAACGCGGGCCGATCATGTATTGTGCAGAGTGGAAAGATAACAACGGGCTGACGAGTAACCTGATTGTGCCGAAAGATGCAGCATTTAAGCCTGAATTTGAAAAAGGCCTGCTAAACGGTGTAATGGTTTTAAAGGCTGATGTAAAAAGCATTAATGTAGATACATCGGGGCAGAATATTAGTACACAAACTGCCACCCTGACCGCCATTCCGTATTACTCCTGGGCCAATCGCGGTAAGGGTGAAATGACGGTTTGGTTTCCGGAGCAGGTGAAATTCGTGGATTTACTGACAAACTAAAAAAGAATAACAGCATAAGGGATTACCCCATATTTTGACGCCTTACATAGGCAAAACGGTGGATTATGAACCGGACGTTTTTTGGGTTCGTCCGGCTAATCCACACTTGTAAGGGTGAATAAAAGAATTAATGACAGAACGATTTTAAAGGATATGAAATTTACATGGAAAGGGGTATTCCCCGCAGTTACCACCAAGTTTACCGATAATGATGAACTTGATTTTCAAGCATTTGATCGCAACATTACCGCGCAATTAGAAGCGGGCGTTGATGGATTTATATTAGGTGGCTCATTGGGTGAGGCCAGTGTGTTGAGCGACGAAGAAAAATTCGCCCTGCTAAAACATACCGTTGAGTTTGTAGACGGGAAAGTTCCGGTGTTATTGAACATCGCGGAGCAAACCACCAGAGCGGCCGTTGCCTGTGCACAAAAGGCATTGGAGTATGGTGCAAGCGGATTAATGCTGTTGCCACCAATGCGCTACAAGGCTGATGATAACGAAACGCTTGCTTTCTTGACTGCAGTGGCTAAAAGCACACCGCTGCCCATCATGATCTACAATAATCCGGTGGATTATAAGATAGAAGTGACTTTGGATATGTTCGCGGAACTGGCCAAGTATGATAACATACAGGCGGTGAAGGAATCGACAAGGGATATATCCAACGTGACCAGGATGATCAACCGTTTTGGCGATCGTTTCAAGATCATGACCGGTGTTGACCCGCTGGCTATGGAAAGCCTGGTAATGGGAGCCGATGGCTGGGTCGCCGGTTTAGTGGATGCATTCCCGAAAGAGACCGTAGCTATCTATCGCCTGGTGAAAGCAAACAGGATCAGCGAAGCATTAGCTATTTACCGTTGGTTTTTACCGGTACTGGAATTGGATATTCATCCCAAACTGGTGCAATACATCAAATTAGCCGAAGTAGCGACTGGTATCGGTACGGAGAATGTGCGTGCACCACGCTTAAAAGTTGAGGGTGCAGAGCGTGAGAAAGTGCTGAAAACAATCAACGACGCACTGGCTAATCGCCCGGTATTACCTGAAGGTAGCTGGGGTAGGGTAAGTGAATTGCAAACTGCGTAAGCCTCACCTAAATCCTCTCCAGAGGAGAGGATTTTAACTTATTTTTGTAACAAACTCTTTCAATACAAAAGGGTTTACGAACTATGGAAACAGCAAACTTAATAGGGCACCAATACGCAAAGCCGGAAGATAAATCTTTTAAAGCAATTGATCCATCAACAGGTTCTGAACTGCCGGGTGAATTTCATATCGCAACTTTAGCTGATGTTGATTTGGCTTTAAACCTTGCTGAAAAAGCAGCCAATAGTTACCGCTATACCGATAAAAAAACCAAAGCGGCATTTTTGCGCAGCATTGCTGAAGAAATTAATGCTTTGGGCGATAAACTGATCGAACGTGCAATGGCCGAAAGCGGCTTGCCCCAGGCACGATTGCAAGGCGAACGCGGACGTACAACCGGTCAGCTGAATATGTTTGCCGACTTGGTTGAAGAAGGCTCATGGGTAGAGGCAGTAATCGATAATGCTTTGCCGGACAGAAAACCTGCGCCACGCCCGGATATCCGTAAAATGCTGGTACCGGTAGGCCCCGTGGTGGTTTTTGGCGCAAGTAATTTCCCGTTGGCCTTTTCTGTTGCCGGTGGAGATACGGCTTCTGCACTGGCAGCCGGTTGCCCGGTGATCGTAAAAGCTCATCCGGCCCATCCAGGAACGAGCGCTTTGGTAGCATCAGCCATTAAAAAAGCGGCTGAAAAACATCACCTTCCTGAAGGCATCTTTTCAATTTTGTATGATGATGGTTACGCTATTGGCGAAGCATTAGTGAAGCATCCAAAAACCAAGATCGTCACCTTTACGGGTTCATACAAAGGCGGCATGGCTTTGGTGAAGATGGCGCAACAGCGTGAAACACCCATCCCGGTATTTGCCGAAATGGGTAGCATTAACCCGGTGATCCTTTTACAGGATGCTCTGGAAAACAGATATCAGGAAATTGCCGAACAATACGCTGCATCCATCACTATGGGCGCGGGGCAGTTTTGTACCAACCCTGGCTTGCTGGTCGCGATGAAATCGGAAGGGTTAAACAAGTTCAAAAATGCATTGGGCGAGGCTATTGAAAAGATCAGTTCATCAACTATGCTGACACCGGGTATCGGAAGAAATTATTCAACTCTGTCGGAAGAGATGTTGAAGGAGCAGGGAGTAGAAGTTATTAATCGTGGTAACCTAAATGCGGAAAAAGCAAACCAGGCTCAGCCATTAGTAGCTGAAGTAAGCGCGTCATCTTTTTTGGTCAACCCAAAGCTGAAGGAAGAAGTGTTTGGGCCATATTCGTTACTGGTAGTGGCTGATTATGAAGTGCAATTACAGCAGGTTGTGGATGCTTTGCAGGGACAATTAACGGCAAGCATTGTGGCTGAAGAATCAGACCTGGAAAAATACAAACCTCTGATTCAAAATATTACCAATATCGCAGGGCGTGTTATCCTGAATAATGTACCTACTGGTGTTGAAGTAGTGCAATCCATGCAGCATGGCGGGCCTTTTCCGGCAACTTCGGATAGCCGTTTCACTTCCGTTGGTACCGGTGCGATCAAACGTTTTGTAAGGCCGGTAAGCTGGCAAAATTGGGCGCATGACCTGCTGCCCGACGAATTGAAAGATAATAACCCGCTTGAAATATGGCGGTTGTTAGATAATAAATGGAGTAAGGAATAGTGAGTGGTGAGTAGTGAGCGGGATTTAATACTCACTATTCACCACTCAAAACTAAAAAGAGAATGTCAAGTAAGACCTTTTTTTGTATAGATGCCCACACTTGCGGCAACCCGGTAAGGTTGGTAGCCGGTGGTGGACCGAATTTGAACGGCGAGAACATGAGCGATAAGCGCCAGCATTTTTTAAAAGAATATGACTGGATACGCAAGGGGCTAATGTTTGAACCACGGGGACACGATATGATGTCGGGGAGTATTTTATACCCGCCTCATGATCTGACAAATGATGTAGCTGTGTTATTTATCGAAACCAGCGGCTGCTTGCCGATGTGCGGGCATGGTACCATTGGAACTATTACCATTGCTATCGAGGAAGGCCTCATTATTCCTAGAACACCCGGCGTAGTGCGTATGGAAGCACCAGCTGGGTTAGTGCTGATAGAATACAAGCAAGAAGGGCAAAAAGTAAAATCAGTTAAGCTGACCAATGTACCCGCTTATCTTGCTGCCGAAAACATGGAAGTGGAATGCCCTGATTTAGGAAAATTGACTTTTGATGTAAGCTACGGCGGCAATTTTTACGCTATTGTTGATCCTCAGCCTAACTTTAAAGGGTTGGAAAATTACAGTGCTGATCAACTGATATCCTGGAGCCGGGTGATGCGGCAAAGGATCAATGAAAAATATTCGTTCGTTCACCCCGAAAACCCAACCATTAATACCTGCACGCATATCCTTTGGGCAGGGAAAACGATCTCTCCCGAAGCAACGGCGCGTAATGCTGTGTTTTATGGCGATAAAGCGATCGACCGCTCACCTTGTGGTACCGGAACATCTGCCCGTATGGCGCAGTGGCATGCTAAAGGGAAACTGAAAAAGGGTGATTTGTTTATCCATGAAAGTATTATCGGAAGCCAGTTTATCGGCAGGGTAGAGGATGAGGTGCAAATAGGAGGCAAGTCCGCTATTATCCCAAGCATTGAAGGCTGGGCGCGGGTTTATGGTTACAATACAATAAAAATTGATGATGAGGACCCGTATGCGTATGGGTTCCAGGTGATATAAAATAATATGAGTAAAGCAGTTATCATAGGCGGTGGTGTAATAGGGTTGTTCACGGCGTATTACCTTAATAAATCGGGGTGGGAAGTAGAGATCATTGACCAGGGTGACCTGTCCGACAATTGTTCGTATGGCAATGCAGGAATGATCACCCCGAGTCACTTTGTGCCATTAGCTGCGCCGGGAATGGTTGAGCAGGGCATCCGCTGGATGTTTAATAGCAAAAGCCCGTTTTATGTAAAGCCATCACTTAACTCTGAACTCATTGGCTGGGGGCTAAAATTCCTGAAAAGTGCTACCCGTAAGCATGTAGACCGTTCTGCAGGTGCATTGCGGGATATATCCGTCATGAGCAAAAAGTTGTTTCATGAGTTTGAGAAAGATACTAATATCGATTTTGGCCTGGAAGACAAGGGCATACTGATGCTTTTTAAAACGCCAAAATTTGAAGAAGAAGAAAGGCACCTGGCAGCCCAGGCCACCAATTTGGGCCTCGATGCACAATACCTCAGTCCAGAGCAATGCTGCAAATTGCAGCCGGGTGTAGGGATGGATATTTTAGGCGCTGTACATTACCACTGCGATGCTCATTTGTATCCAAATAAACTAATGCAGGGCTTGGTCAAGTACCTGGACACTGCAAAAAGTATAACTATTCACCGGAATATGGAGATCGTTAAGATAACACACGATTCAGGTAAGATCATATCAGTAAACAGCAAAGACAAGGAATTTAAAGCCGATGTTTACGTTGTGGCAGGCGGCGCATGGTCGCCAGGCATAGCCAGGCTTGCCGGTTTAAAAGTTCCGTTGATGCCGGGCAAGGGGTACTCCTTTATG
>DATHLW010000055.1:0-3498 GCA_035487675.1 Mucilaginibacter sp.
GATCCTGGTTTCAATTATACCATCCCAGAGAGATTGATTTACGCGACAAAATTATAAAAAGGGTCGAAGACGCAGGCTGTCCTGTTTTAGTAATAATAAGCGATATCCCAACTTTTGCTTATCGACCATGGGATGTTCGCAACGGTTTTGACCTTCCACCTAAAATGTCGCTTAGAAATATTCTTCAAATGATGGCCAGACCTGAGTGGACCCTTAAAACCTTGTACCATGGCCGACCAACTTTTGCTATTATGGAACCGTATATGCAGAGTTTAAACAGGCAATTCAATTTTGATAACAAACTAACTGAACAAAAAATAGCGGCAATAAGGGATAAATGGAAAGGTAAATTGGTTATAAAAGGAATTGCCTCAGAGGAAGATACGGAAATGGCCATCAAATTAGGAGTAGACGGTATCATTGTTTCCAATCATGGCGGAAGGCAATTGGATGCGGGGCAATCATCCATTAAAGCGCTTGGCCCGGTTGTAAAAAAATATCAGGGTAAAATCAAGATCATGATGGATAGTGGATTGCGAAGCGGTCCTGATGTCGCAAGAGCCCTGGCTGCGGGTGCGGAGTTTACTTTCATGGGCAGAAATTTTATGTATTCCGTTGCAGCTCTTGGTGATGAAGGAGGGAACCATATGATCCGAAGCCTGGAGATCCAATTAAAACAAGTAATGGAACAAATTTCCTGTCCATGTGTATGTAATTTGAAAAATCACCTGGTTGCGTCGGGGTCTTAAGGTCGATTAATCGTGGCACCAATTCACTCATTTACATTCCAATATATTGCCAGCATGGGGTGCTGGAGGTAGTGGGTTCGAATCCCGATAAAGCAATCAAAGTCTTGCCAGTTGAACGCCGATAAGGCTTTTTTATTGTTTCGGCTGATCTCCCGGTTTTTGTTGCTCCTGTGTCTTTTTGATCGAATCCTGTTTAGCTTTTTCTAATTTTTTCTTCTTATTGAAAAAGCCCTTTAACAAAAAGTTTGACTGGGCCGCTTTAAGGTCTTCATTTAGCGTCCCGGTGGTTTTATGTACGTTGGCCATTGTGGTTTGGGCCTGTTTCACGGTATTTTCCATATTCCTGGCCATTTTATCATTGTTCAATAAGCGGCCAATGCTACCCTTTCCGCTATTCACTTTATTGACAATTGACGCGAGCCCTTCAACCAGGTCGCCGGCGTTATCAGCTATCTTAGTGAATTTGCTGATTATTTTATCTATATCCAATGGATTAACTCCCGTTAGCTGATCACCATTTTTTACCCGCTCATTAGTAACACCTCCTCCGGGCGAGATAACGACAAGCTTATCACCCATCAACCCGTCACTACCTATGCTTAACTTAGCGTCCTTTTTAATGAACTTTCGTACGTTATCATTCAGCATCAATACCACGTTTACGGTAGTATCATTCATTATCTGTATATCCTCAACAACGCCGACATTTATACCCACAAAACGGGCGTTATTGCCTATCTGAAGCCCGTTTACGTTCTTAAACAACCCATGCACGTTAAATGTGGTGGAAAACAAGCCTTTCTTATTCCCGATAAGGAAAATGGCTATTACCAGCACCGCCAATCCTGCCAGTGTGAATACGCCTATTTTTATTTTTTGTCCTGATGTTGTTTTCATAATGTAGGTTTAAAAAAATGATCTTACAAACTCGTCCTTCGACTTTTTAAGCTCCTCAAATGAGCCTTCTGCTGTATATTCTCCGTCTCTCATTATCACCACACGGTCTGCCGTAATACCGGCGCATTCCATGTCGTGCGTAATGATGATAGAGGTTGTTTTGTACTTCTTTTGCATCTGCAGGATCAGCTCACTTATCTCCCTTGATGTTATGGGGTCAAGTCCTGTCGTGGGTTCATCATAAAGCATGATCTCCGGCTTTACGATAAGCGTGCGGGCAAGGCCAACACGTTTGCGCATTCCTCCAGAAAGATCAGATGGCATTTTATCTATGGCATCTGATAAGCCCACATTGTCCAGTACTTCTTCAACACGCCGATCTATTTCACCTTGATCCTTTAATTTTAGTACCCTGGTAAGCGGGAACTCCAGGTTTTCCCTCACAGTCATGGAATCATATAAGGCCCCGCCCTGGAACAGGAAGCCTATCTTCATACGTAATTCCTTCAATTGTCTTTCTTTCAAAGAGGCAACCTCTTCTCCAAAAACAGTTACCTCGCCCGCGTCCGGAGCCAGCGTACCCACAATACATTGAATAGTAACTGATTTACCTGTTCCCGATTTGCCAAGGATTACCACATTTTCTCCTCGCTTCACATCAAGGTTGATGTTTTTTAAAACATCATTTGAGCCAAACGATTTTTTTAGCCCCTTAATGTGGATCACCGTTTCAGATGGTTTACTTTTCTTCTCAGAATTTTTCTCTGTCTCTTCCATATTAACGATAAAAAAGTAAACTGCTAACCTGTACCACAATAGCATCAATCACAAAGATCCATAGCGAGGCCGTTACTACTGCAGAGTTGGCGGCAAGGCCCACGCTCGCTGTTCCCCGGTTTGAATTGTAGCCTTTATAGCATCCTACAAAACCGATGATAAACCCAAAAAATATTGTTTTAATAAAGGCCGGTAAAAAATCGGTGAAGTCAATTGAGGCAAGGCATTTGTTAAAGTAAAGCATGACGCTTACGCTGCTGGTAATATTTATAGCAATAAATCCCCCCAATAAGCCTAAAACGTCGCCCAGGAGCGTTAAAACAGGCACCATAAAGGTAGTAGCCAGTATGCGGGTAACTATCAGGTACTGCACCGGGTTGGCCCCTGAAACTTCCATGGCATCTATCTGCTCGGTCACCTTCATGCTGCCCAGCTCGGCCCCTATGCCCGATCCTATTTTACCTGCGCATATCATCGCGGTAATTATTGGGCCTATCTCGCGAACAATAGATACCGCCAATGATTTAGGCAGCATGCTCAATGCCCCAAAATTAACAAGGGTTGGCCTTAGTTGTAATGCTAAAACCAACCCCATTATAAATGATGTTATGCCAACCAGCATGAAAGACTTGTAGCCTATCTCGTAGCACTGGCGTACAAATTCCGACCACTCAAAGCCGCCACGAAACATATTTCTAAAAAACCCTTTTAAAAATATTATCTGGTCACCGCTTCCTTCAAACCACTTCTTCCATCCTGGTATTACCTGCTCTTCCATAGGTTATTGATTGATTGCCCATTATAAACAACTAACATTTAAATTGTTTGAGGCAGTTCAAAAACCTTGGCCCGGGACGTACCCCGCTTATCGCATTGGTACTTCCATGATCAATATTCGTGACTGATTTAGGGTTTCAATGGTAAATGAACTTGTATCTTCAACACCCAAAGCGTCCCTTTTGTTTAAATTCGTTCCGTCTACAGCTATTTTGCCTTCCATAACAAAGATATAAGCGCCGTTACCGGGTATCTGAATATCATATTTCACCTGCTGGCCGGGTTCAAAATCGCCCAT
>DATHLW010000056.1:0-2779 GCA_035487675.1 Mucilaginibacter sp.
CCGATGACGCCGACATCTATTATGGTGAGACAGAAATGATCAATGATAATGGTGAAAGTTTAGGTCAGCGACGCCATAAAGCACCTGAAAAATTTACCTGGAGAAGTTTTAAATATGGGATGAGTGTTAGTCATCAGGCAATTTATATCAAACTATCTTTAACCGAACAATATAGCGAACGCTATCACTTGAGCGCTGATATTGACTGGATCATCCGTGCGGCGAAGAAGGCAAAGAAAATCGTAAAGGTTGATGGATATGTGGCGAAATATTTAGTTGGCGGGATGTCCAAGCAGAAACATGGCCAAAGCCTGGTGGAGCGGTATGCAATCATGAACAGGTATTATGGTTCTATCCCTACCATGTTTTACCATTTGGTGATTGCCTTTAATCTGGGGTGGTATTGGTTAAGGCATAGAAGGACTAATGATTAATCGATTATCGTAATTTGTTCCTTACTTACCTCCACGTAAAATTTATCTTTTGATGATAATGGTAAAATAAAGGGCAAATATTTATCAAATAATTCTATCAATTCGATATTTGAAATATTACCTAAAGCTATCCGGATTACCTTTTGTGGAGTCTTATTCACAAAATGAGTGTTCTTAAAATCGGAATCTTTTGTAACTACGATCATTGAGTTATCATCCGCATATTTGCAAATTTCAGCATCAGAGGTATGCCATTTTTGCAATATCTGATTAACGTGCGTTGAAGTGCAATCAGACTGTTTGTTAAGAAATTTAGATAGATTGATGGGTAAATGAACATCGACTAAAAAGTTCATTTAATTAATCTCTAACAGGGACTTACCAGACAAAGTAATTTTAGCATAAGCTAATGAGGCAAGGATGTCGTTTTTTTCTAATTCGGGATGATCATTAACAATATCATCAAATGACATACCAGCGGCAATCAAATCGATTATCACTTCGACGGGCCAGCGCATATGCCTGATGCATGCTTTGCCATGGCATATATTTTGGTCAATTGTAATTCTATTCAATAGATTGTCCATAATGTAAATTTACAAATTTTTTATAAACAAAATAGCCATGGAGTTTCGCCCGTGGCTATTTTGTTTATTGTCTTTTACAATTAGGCTATCTTTTTCTCGTCTTCCGGTTTCTTCCTTATGCCGGTGTAGATAGCACCGCCCAAAGCTAAAACTAGCAGGATAGAACCCGCCAGTGATATTTTCTCCCCTGTATAATAAGATGCAGGGTGGAAGATGAACTCAACTTTATGATTGCCCACTGGAATTTGTGCGGCACGGAGTACATAATCAGCACGGAAATAAGGAGTTTCTTTACCGTCGATATACATTTTCCAGCCTTTATCATAGTAGATCTCTGAGAATACTGCGACAGAAGGAGCAGTACTTCCACTTTGGTAAACCATATCATCAGGAGAATACTTAACCAATTTTATAGTACCGTTTGGATCATAACCTATCGACTTTTCATCGATTACGCTTTTGTAACGCTGATCAACGATAGCCTCGTCTTTAGGTGAAAAGGCGGTGATGGTCTGCATTTCCTGGTCAGCATCCTTTGCATATTTAACGCTTTTCACAAACCAGGCATGGCCGCAGGCATTATCATTGTGCTGCATGGAAAGATTGCCTGTTTTGGGATCCTGTGCGATGATGTACTTAGTATTCAGCATATCCAGAATATCATGGTTAATGCTTTTTGAGAATTGATTATCAATGATCTCGTCAAAGCGCTTCATTCTTGCAGCTGAATAACCCCAAACTGATTTATGGAAGAACGGTGTCATCATGTCTTGCTTAGCGATTTGCACGCCCTGAGTTAAATCTATAACCCTAAAGTCCGGGTCTGTATCGCGCTGAATAAATGTGTCCACCTCCCGCGGCTTAGGTGCCGTGGTTTCTTCCCTTTCCGCGAAGCTATCATCGCGCAGGTAACGTCTGTCTATCTGCCAAAGATCCACCAGGATAATGGCAAAAAATAGTATTGAAAGTACTGTGGTATTGATCTTTTGTTTGATAAACAGCCACAAAATACCAAAAGTGACTATTATAAATATAAGCGACCGCAATGCGTCGGCGCGTTCAAGGCTTTCCCTGTCCCTTGCTAATCCATTCATAATGCCTGTAGCAACTGCACTATTTCCTTTGAACATTTGGGTAAGCTGGTTAGTATAAAGCAATTGATTGCTTGGCTTGAAACTCAAAAGCAACTGAGGGTACACCCATAACAACAAGCTTAGTCCGCCAGTTATATACAGGGTGTATAGTAGCCTCTTCACCAATAAAGACTTATCAGTGATAACAGTAGTCTCCTTTATGGCGAGGATAGCCAGCATTGGAACGCAAAGCCCTGTTACAGCTAATATAGATTCGATAGATCTGAACTTATTGTACAGCGGGAAATAGTTAAAGAAGAAGTCGGATACGTACGGAAACGAACTTCCAATGGACAGAAACATGGTTAATATTACTGAAGCCAGCAGCCACCATTTAATCCGGCTCCTTACAATAAATAAACCGAAAATAAATAAGAAACAGATCACTGCACCAAAATAATGAGGTCCGCTGGTCAGGGGCTTATCGCCCCAATAAGTATTAAACAATCCTGAACCCGCAATTTGATTGATGGCATTATCGTATTGGTCCTGAGGCACGCCAAGAGCTCCTAATCCGCTAACTAATTCCTTATAAAAATCCGAATTTTGAACATCCATTGATGACAAGCCTGTTTCGCCACCATAGGCATTGGGTACCAAAAAAGTTACATTTTCGCCGAAAGTT
>DATHLW010000057.1:0-2967 GCA_035487675.1 Mucilaginibacter sp.
TTAAGCATCACATTTATTTTTATTACAAGCATCGTAGCAGGAAGCTACCCCGCACTATATCTGTCCTCTTTTAATCCTGTTAAAGTATTAAAAGGGACTTTCAGGGTTGGGCGACTAGCGTCTATTCCCCGTAAGGTTTTAGTGGTGACACAATTTACTGTATCTGTGGCTTTGATCATATGTACTATTATCGTTTACAGACAGATCCAGGTCGCCAAAGATCGTCCTGTAGGTTATACGCGCGATGGGCTGATCATGATCGAGAAAAAATCGAGCGATTTTGACGGGAAGTATAACATATTAAGAACCGAACTTAAGAATACTGGCGTGGTAGCTGAAATGTCTGAGTCATTTGGAAAAGTTACCGAAATCGCGTCAGGCAACGGAGGATTTAAATGGAGAGGTAAAGACCCGAATATGCAGGACCAATTTGGTACGCTGCCTGTAACTTTTGAATACGGAAAAACAGTCGGCTGGCAATTTGTAAGCGGACGGGATTTTTCAAGTGCCTTTACCACAGATTCATCAGGTATGGTCATCAACGAGTCGGCCGCCAAATATATGGGCCTGAAAAACCCTGTAGGCGAAGAAGTAAGCTGGAAATTCCAGGATCAGCCTGTAAAATACTATAAAATCTTAGGCGTGGTTAAAGACATGGTGATGGAATCGCCGTACGAGCCGATGTACCCTACTGTTTTTATGGTTAGGGGCCATGTAGGTACTAATCAGATCAATATCAAGATCAATCCCAATGTTAGTGCAAGCCAGGCTTTGCCTAAAATAGAAGCCGTTTTCAAAAAGATAATTCCGTCAGCGCCCTTTGAATACAAATTTGCCGACCAGGAATATGCTGCAAAGTTCGCAGCTGAAGAAAACATCGGCAGACTTGCGGCGGTGTTTGGTGGCCTTGCCATTTTTATATCATGCCTTGGCTTGTTTGGTCTGGCGTCATTCGTTGCTGAACAACGCGTCAAAGAAATTGGCGTGCGCAAAGTATTAGGCGCAACGGTTATCAACCTTTGGGGTATGCTATCAAAGGATTTTGTGCTGCTGGTTATCATATCGCAGCTTATTGCCTCGCCAATAGCTTATTATTTTATGCATAGTTGGTTGCAGCATTACCAATACCACACTACTATCTCCTGGTGGATGTTTGCCGTGACAGCTTTAGGCGCTATTGCGATCACATTACTAACAGTAAGTTACCAAAGTATAAAAGCAGCATTGGCTAACCCAGTGAAGAGTTTGCGTTCAGAGTGATCAGTGATTGGAGATTAGTTATGATATACCAATGAACAATTGAACTAATGAACTAAATATCATGATAAAGAATTATTTAAAGATCGCCTGGAGAAACCTGATCAAAAACAGGGCTTCTTCGTTAATTAATATCGGTGGCCTGGCTGTGGGTATGGCAGTAGCTATACTGATAGGTCTGTGGATGTACAGTGAGCTTTCGTTTGATAAAAGCTTTCAAAACCACGACCACATTGCGCAGGTGATGCAAAACCAGTGGATTAACAATGAAACCGATACCTGGAACAGCCAGGCTTATCCCCTGGGTCCTATGCTTCGCAACGAATATGGCGGCGATTTTAAGCATGTGATCATGGCTTCATGGACCGGTGGGCACATCTTTTCCGTTGGCAATAAAAATCTGAAAATAAGCGGCAATTTTATGGAGCCGGGTATTACGGATATGCTGTCGCTGAAAATAATCAAAGGCAGCCGCAATGGTTTAAATGATCCGAAATCGATATTGCTTTCCCAATCGGCGGTCAAAGCTATATTTGGTGATGCCGACCCGATGGATAAAACCATCAAGATCGATCATGATGATGTGCTGACGGTTAAGGTAACGGGAGTTTACGAGGACCTTCCTGAAAACTCATCTTTCGGCGACCTGGCCTTTATTTCTCCGTGGCAATTACTGGTAAAAGACCAGCACTATGATACCCGCTTTAATAATCCATGGGGCGCAAGCTGGTTCCAGGTTTTTGTGCAAATAACTGATAATGCTGATATGGGTAAGGTTTCAGCTAAGATCAAAAATATTAAGATGAACGACCTTGTCCGCACGCACAATAATGGTGAAGCGCGGTTTAAACCCGTCATCTTCCTTCACCCTATGAATAAATGGCACCTTTACAGCGATTTTAAAAACGGCGTAAACATCGGCGGGGGTGTCCAGTATGTGTGGCTATTTGGTATCATCGGTGTATTTGTACTATTGCTGGCCTGTATCAATTTCATGAACCTGAGTACGGCTCGTTCCGAAAAACGTGCCAAAGAAGTGGGCATACGTAAGTCGGTAGGCTCGGCCCGCAGCCAGCTGATCACCCAATTCTATTGCGAATCATTGGTTATAGCTGCTTTTTCATTCCTGTTCGCCATATTGTTTGTGGAATTATGCCTGCCATTCTTTAATGAGGTGGCCGGTAAAAAAATCCCGATGCCCTGGGGCAGCCCGTTGTTCTGGCTGGTTGGTATAGGTTTCACCTTATTCACAGGACTTATCGCCGGCAGTTACCCCGCGTTATACCTGTCATCCTTCAACCCGGTAAAAGTATTGAAGGGCACTTTCCGGGCAGGCCGCCTGGCTTCGATACCGCGCAAGGTTTTGGTAGTGGTGCAGTTTACTGTCTCCATCGTATTAATCATCGGCACTGTCGTTGTTTTCAACCAGGTACAATACGCCAAAAACCGTCCTATTGGCTATAATATTAATGGTCTCATGATCGTGCCGCTGCAAACCAATATTATTGATAAGCAATATGACGCCGTAAGGAACGATCTGCTAACAAGCGGAGTAGTGGCGTCGGTTTCAAGGTCAGAAACACGTATAACTGATGGCGATGTCTCTAACGGCGGATTTATGTGGCAGGGCAAAGACCCCGCCTTACAGGAAAATTTCAAGAGCATGGGAGTTTCCCCTGAATTTGGAAAAACCGTAAAATGGGAAATAAA